>JADGCV010000006.1 GCA_015228815.1 Magnetococcales bacterium
CACGGACTTTTCCCGTGAGGCCTCGGCGCTGATGGCCTCGATGGGCAGATAGTCCTCGATCACTCGGCGGTCGTCGTAACACCTCATTTTTTCTTCAGCCATGCGACGCCCCATCAAACAGGCTGCCACTGCCGGCAACCTGTCGATTCTCCACAACCGCGCGCCAGTTGGCCAGAAGTTTTATCAACGCGGCGTGTTCCGCCGGGGTGGTGGCGGCGAACTGGGCGGCGGCATCGGCGCTTTTGCCGGTGAGGGCGGCGCCGGCCAGGGCTTGCGCCACCATGCGCAGGCGGTCCTTGTTGGGATTGGCTTCGTCCAGGAAGTTGGCGAGCTTGCGGGGTTGGTTCTCCAGCAGCCACAGCGCACGGTGGAGCGCGTCCACCAAAGGGGCCGGCACGTCGGCATCCGTTCGTTGCCCCAGTTTTTCGTCCGCGCCCCGTTCGGTGAAATCACGCAAACGATAGCTGCCTTTCTTCTTTTCCACCAGGGCGTCCCGTCCATTGGAGAGTCCCTGGGGGCCATCCAGTTCCACGTTCTGGCCGTAGGTGAAGACGATGGCCTCCCCCGCCTCCAGTTCCGCCACTTTGTAGGCGTAGCGCCACAGGACGTAGAACCGGGTCGGGCCGTCCACTGTCGCGACGCCGGAACCGGCGACGCCGAAGATTTTCTTCAGCAGTTCTTCCAGCACCACCGCTTCCACCTGGGCCAGGAAGGATTCCGCCGGAACCGGCTCGCCGTTGGCGAACTCCACCCGGGCGAAGCGGGTGAAGGCGCGCAGGCCCGCGCCCACGGCGGCGATCACCAGATCCGCCCCCGCCACCCCCTTCTCCTCGGGACCATTGACGGGCCGGAATTGCGCCATGGGAACCAATGCGCCGTACACCGCCGCCCGGCACGCCACCAGGGGCCGGCGCGCCCACCACAGATGCAGGGTGGAGATGTGCCCCTTGCGCACGGACTTTTCCCGTGAGGCCTCGGCGCTGATGGCCTCGATGGGCAGATAGTCCTCGATCACTCGGCGGTCGTCGTCCTGGCTCATGCGTTCATCATCTTCCCGTGCGTCCCCTTCCCAGGGGGGATTGCCCGAAGCGTGCTGCCACGCCACGGTCTCCAACAGTTCATCCAGATTCGGGCGTCCCTCCACGGTCCGCCCCAGGGGCCGCGCACCGCTCTCCAGAAAATAGCGGTTTCCGGCGGCCCGCGCGATGTGCGATCCGTAAAGAATGACGAACAGGGGACGTTTCAGTGCCCGGGCCGCCTCCGCCGCATGGAAGGTTCCGCCCCCCTCGCCGGATTCAATCACCACCATGGCGTGGGCCAGTTCGGCGATGAAGCGGTTGCGTTTGATGGGCATCCAACGGGCAAAACCCACCTCCGGCGGAAAAGTCGAGGCAATCAACACCCGCCCCTCATCAAAGGCGGGCTGCAAGTCCTTGTGCAGCCGGAATCCGTTCAGCCCCCTGGCCGGGACTACCGTGGTCACGCCGCCCGCCGCGATGGCCGCCCGATGCGCCGCCATGTCCACTCCCCGGGCATGGCCGCTGATGATGTTGATCCCCCGGGCCGCCAGCGCACCGACATATTCCTCGGTGACCTTCAATCCCACATCGGATACGTCCCGTGTTCCGACAACGCCGACGGCGGGTAGACTCAGTACATCTTCATTTCCCTGCAGGTGAATGGTCGCCTTGGCCACATCATCACGCCCGATCCATGATGGCATCCGCCGGAATCTCGAAGAATCACGCCTCGGCCTGGGCCATCATCCCGGCGCCCCTGGATTCACTTCACGAACGATACATCCAGAAGATGTACCGCGCAGGAAATGCACGGATCATAGGCCCGCAGGAGCATTTCCATGTTTAATGTCAGTTCTTTTTCCGACATGAGGGGCAACATTCGCGGCACGAAGGCTTTCATGTCCTGTTCGATGTTGTTGACATTCTGGCTGGTGGGGATGATCGCGTTGGCATCGCAACACCGGCCATCCCGGTCGAAGGTGTATTCGTGGAAAAGAATGCCCCGGGGAACCTCGACGGCGCCGGCGCCCTGCCCCTCCCGCGGTTGATGATCGATCGGTTCCTCGCGCAGGCCGTTTTCCAGAAGGGTGGTCATCATCGCGAGGCTGTCGTGGGCGCAGTGGATGATCTCGACCACCTGGGCGCAATTGTTCATGTAGGGATTGAAGCAGGGGACACGGAGACCCAGATCATGGGCGACTTGCCGCGCTTCCGGTCCGAGTTGTGCAAAATTGTTGTTGACCCGCGCCAGGGCGCCGACGGCGTAGGAATCGCGGTGCCAGCGGGACCAGCGGCTGGTCGAATGGGGGACGGTGAATTCGTTGGTCACCTGGCGGTAGTCGGCGACCGGGACCGTGGCGCGGGTATCGGAACTGTAGATTTCGCCATCGTACAGGGCATATTCGTCGGGATGCTTGAGCGAAACGAATTCGGTTTCCCGTTCGAAGGGGGGTATGTTCAACGTTTTGACGATGGCAACGGTTTCGTGAAGATCGGGAAGGGCGTCCTGGAGCCGTTGCCGGAGCTGGGCGATGGCTTCCTGGTCGGGAAGCCTGCGCCATCCCTTGAGGGTGTTCGCCATGGGATGAAGGGTTCGCCCTCCCAGGACGGCGGTATAGTCGTTGGCGAGCTTTTTCAGGCGCAGGGCCCGTTTGACGACCTCGGGGTGGGTCTTGACCAGAGGGAGAACGCTGGGGGCGCCGACGAAATCGGGAATCGCCAGAAAGTAGACGTGCAGGATATGGCTTTGCAGAAACTGGGATTGGTTGAGCATCTTGCGCAGCAGGACGGTCTGTGGCGAAACCTCGATCCCCTGGGACGCCTCGACCGCCTTGGTGGCGGCCAGTTGGTGGCCGACACAGCAGATGCCGCAAATCCGTCCCACGATCCAGGGGATTTCATCGGGCCGCATGCCGCGGGTGAAACTTTCGAAAAAGCGGTTGGCCTCGACGATGGACAGTTTGACCTCTTCCACCACCCCTTCGCGGACGTTGATGCGAATGCTGCCGTGTCCTTCGACACGGGTGACGTGGTGAATGTCGATATTGCAGTCGAGGGTGGCGAGGGTCATCGTGATTTCTCCCAAAATGGCGTCTGGGTGCCACCGAAAAGGTGGTATCGGTGTTGGATGTCGGTGTCGGAGAGCCCTTTTTCTCGAAGCAGGGCGCGATGGGCTTCAAGGTTGGCATGCGGCAGAAGACCGCGGCATCCGTCGCAACGATAGCCCTGGGTAATGCACAGGGCATGGCATCCGCCCCAGGTGATCTGCCCCATGCAGGTGTCGCCGCGATCGAAAACACATTCGTTTTCGTTCATCTTGCATTCGACGCAGACGGCGTTGGCGGGAACGTGGGGGATCGTCCCCTGAAGGAGCGATTGGACAAGTGCCAAAAATTCATCCGCCACCATCGGACAGCCGCGCAGTTGAAAATCGACCGTGACGATTTCTCCGACCGGACGCACCCGGGTATGGGACCACAGGGGCCAGAATTCCGGATCGGTCTGAACGCGGTTGCGGTCCGTTTCGCCGTAGACGCGGCGATAGTTTTCCGCCGGAGCGATCCGATTGGCGCGGGCCTGGACATTGCCGTTGCAGGCGCAGGCCCCCATGGCGACCAGAAAAGTGCTTCTGGCACGGATGTCTTGCAGGCGCAGAAGATCCTGTTCGCGGTTGATGCTCCCTTCGATGAAGGCGATGTCGTAGCGCGGGGCGGTTTCCGAAAGCGCTTCGCGGAATTCGACGAGTTCGACCTGGGTCAGAAGGTCCAGAAGAATTTCCTCGCAGTTGAGGAGGGCGAGTTGGCACCCTTCGCAGCTGGCAAAATCGAAAAAGGCGACTTTCGGTTTCATTGCAGGGCCTCCTGAAGGGTGCCGATGCGGTCGAAGCGGAAGACCGGACCTTCCTGACAGCAGCAGACCCGATTGATCTGGCAATGACCGCAACGACCGACGCCGCATTTCATGCGCCGTTCCAGATCGACGTAGATGCGGTGGAGGGGCAGACCGCGGGCGACGAGTTCCATGATGACAAACTTGTACATGACCGGAGGGCCGCACAAAGCGACGATGGTGCGTTGTGGATCGAGGGGCAAGGTGGCAATGGGGGCGGTGACGAGGCCTACCTGACCATTCCAGGGAAGGTTGGCGGTTTGATCGACAAGGCGGATGACCGATACAGGGCGTGCGGATCCGGAGGCGGCCCAGGCTTCCAGTTCCTCGCGATAGAGTTCGTCGGCAGGGGTGCGGCAGCCGCTGATGATGGTGATGGAACCGTAATGGTCGGGTTGGGCGATCAGGGGCAGGATCAGGGAACGCAGCGGAACCAGGCCAAGACCGCCGACAATGCACAGGACATCCTGGCCGCGAAAGGTTTCAAGATCGAAGCCGGAGCCGAATGGACCGCGAATGCCGACCTGATCCCCCGGTTTGAGCCGGTGCAGGACCCGGGTGAGGCGGCCTGTCTCGCGGATGACCATTTCGAGGAAGTTGTCGTCGCCTGGGCCGGAGGAAATGGAAATGGGCGCCTCGCCGATTCCCAGGCGGGAGAGCATGACAAACTGTCCGGGTCGATGACCCAGAGGTTTGGGCAGTTGGACCTTGAAATAGTTTTCCCGCGCCGTCATCCGACGGATTTCGAGGATTCTGGCCATCCTGGGGATATGGGGTTCCCAGTCGTGATCCTGGAGGGGGCGATCCGGCGATACCGTGTTCATGAGCGGGTCTCCTCCGGTTGGGCAAGATCCAGAATGATGGAGAAGATGTCGATGTTGGCGGTACACTGGCGACCGCAGCGACCGCAGCCGACACAAAAAGAATGGTCCCCAAACCGCCGGGGCAGGTAATCAAACTTTCGTTCGACCCGATGGCGCTGGCGGCCTGCCGGAAGGGGGCGAAAATTGTGGCCTCCGGCGACTTCGGCAAATCGGGGGAGCATGCAGGCATCCCAGGTTCGAACACGTTGACCGTATTGTGGATTTGTCAGGCCGGATTCATCACGGGTATCGAAGCAGTAGCAGGTGGGGCAGACCAGGTTGCAACTGCCGCAGGAAAAACAGCGTTGCACATGGCGTTCCCATATGGGGGATGACCATTGGGCGGCGATGGTGGCGGCAAGGTGTTCCATCGGTCGAGGAAATTGCCGTCCAAAGGGTTTGGGACGCGCCGCTTCGGCCTGTATCCTGTGCGGTCGGGCATCGGGACAGGGGTGAAAAGATTCGCCATCGATCAGGGACGCTCCCGCCTCGGACTGGACCTCCACCAGAAAAGAATCGCCGATGGGCGTGAGGAAAAGATCGGCGTTGCCACGCCAATTCAGAGAACCGACCGCCTCGCAGAAACACCGTTCATCGCAGGGGTGCGGACAGGCAATGGCGATGAGGGTGGTTGGGTCTCTTCGGGCACGGTAGTGGGGGTCTTCCGGGGGATGACGATGAACCCGATCCATCAGGTCGATCGCCTTGAGATCGCAGGGGCGAACGCCGGCCAGGATTCTCGAAGTCGGGTCCACGACCGGTTCGATGACGGGTTCACCCGCATCGTCGGGATGGAAACGGAAAAGGGTTTCCACGGCGGGCAACAGTTTTTTTCCGGGGGGGACGATGGTGGGGTGGTAGTCTTCGAATGACAGTTCCGAGCGTTCGTGAACCGCCAGGAAACGCCAGCCCGAACGTCCGGCCCGTTGTGGAAAAAACACCGGTTTCCTTCGCGCCAGCCCCCGGAGCCAATGGGGTGCGGCCTCTTTGTGGAGCCAAAAAGCGTCCATCGCGCCACCTTTCCGATCGGTGTGTGGGAAGCGCCGGAAGTCGATGGCGCCACAACCGCGCAATCGACGATTCCCGAAGGCTGTCCCTCCTTGTTTACCGTTATCAGCATATCATTGCATGTGGCGTAGATTAAGAAATTTCTCCTTTCTCATGAATTTTACCGTGAAAAATCTCGCCCTGACGTAACCGTTCAGACCCCGTCTTCTCAAGCCAAAAGCGGAAATCCAGGATTTGCCGAGCCTCCCTGGATCCCCGCTTTCGCTTAGGATGACGTTTGTCAAAAAAAAGGGGGGGGGTAAACGGTTACACTGATCCGGGCATTTGATGCCGCAGGGCTTGACTGATGACATCTTGGTAGATTATTATGCGCCATGCATGCCTTTAGGCATGCATGGCGCATAATATCCTGATCAAAATGGAAATGGCACGGACCGATGGAATCCTCCCATTCTGTTGAACAAACGGCAGACCCGTTCATGCCCCTGGTAACCGTGGAACACAATCAGACGCTGTTCCACCTTGTCAATTCAAATGTGTGCTGGAACTCACATGCAAGTGAACATGCAACGGCCAGAAAAATCGAATACGAATGCGGGGAACATGGCGTAACGATACCAGGCTGCCGGTACTTCTACGCCGGACATGGCCTTGATCGATATGGTGAAGTCGTCTTTGTCTATGAACCGCCGGATGAAATAAACCTATGTGGGTCGGCCAATCCTTTTGATACCGGAGCATTGTTCCTTGGCAGTATGGAACCTTTTGCCAAAAAGACCACCAAAAAAGATCGCTGCCAGTTCATTGATATGACCAAAATCGACATCTCCTCTTGGCGAAAAGAATTTGGCGTATTCATAAATCGGTGCTATGATGGCGATGTATTGTCTTATCTGAATGGGGCACGACCGAAAGAACCAGACGCATGGGGCAATCCCAATCTGCCTTCAAAAAATGCGGCCAACACTGAATTATGCGCATGGGTCTGGGAAATACGCATCGAAGAAAAACATCCCATCGAACAGGGACTGTTTGCCTGGAGCTGTCCCGTCGATCAACACCAATTCATCACACGCACGATCAACGACATGAAAGGAAACGTCAAACCACCAAAACGTGCTAAAAATCTTGGAACTTTCTCCAAAAAGTGGATCAGACCCGGTATCACGGAAACGCCCTGCGAAGCGATTCAGCAACGAATCATCCGTTTATTTTCGGAACGAAAGAAACCCTCTTCATGAACCCGTCGGACACATTTCCCGCCGTTGGCATTTTCAGTTCCGTAGAAACGCCCTGCGCACTCAAACGTGTGCTCCTTCGGTTATCGGACGATCCACTGAGGTTCGGCAGTCCTGCACCATCCACCGGTCGCGAACAGCGCTACGATCAGGATGAATTCACCATGATGCTCCAGGAAGGTCGGATCACGGCATTGGAAAATGAATGTCCTGTACAGCGTCACGACATGGCTTTCTTCGCCCGGCCCTCGTTCCTGCTCACTTATGAAAAGGTTTGCGAAGAACCGTTCCCCTGGTCATCTTTCGATCCCATCGTGGTCAAGACACCGGTTGATCCCGAAGAGGAAAAACAAAATTTTCCAATAATCCTTCAAGATACAACGGAACGCTTGACAAAAGAGAACAAAGTTTTGGCAATACTGGGTTCACCGGAAACGCTGATTGCGCTTTTTGAAAGAGCCACGCAAAATATTTTGCATCACGGGCAACGAACCGGTTGTCGGTATTTAAACCATGCCCAGGATTCCCAGGCATGGCTGGATGCTTTGGACCGCATGAAAGAGATTGGATGGCTGGCGACTTTTTGCAGCAACAGCAATGATCCCGACTTGTTGATCCAATCTTATCTCCTTGTCTGTCTTTCCTTCTACGAACGAGGCGCCTTGGATCTTATTGAAGACCTGTACGAAACCGGTCTTCATCCTTTCGCCCCGGAAATTTCCTATGATGAATTTTTTGATCGTGTCCGTCGGTTGAGAAAAAATTTGCATGCCATGCATGAAGATGGCATCTGTCGGTGCAAAGAGACCAGAACTGGTAGTAATATTATTATCTTTCCATCATCTTCACGGCCATCCTACGGAGATTTGCCTGCACACACCTCTGACCATCTATCTCGAACGAATGGAACAATCCACAACCCAGGCAGATCAAAATCGGTCCGCATACATGAGCATCGTCCATGAAATTCTACAGTTTTTTTTCTTTCAAGGGCGGCGTTGGCAGAACAGCCTTGATGGTCAACATTGGGGCTTACTGGGCCAATCGTGGCGAAACGGTGTTGATGATCGACATGGACCTGTCGGCACCGGGGTTATCCTATTCGCCACTTTTGGGTGATTATCTTCATGCAGAGGGTCGAGACAACGGTTTCAGTGATCTTTTGGCGGTCTATTATCGGGGGCGGAACAAAAATCCCAATGAACTTCATTTCATGCCTCCTCACCTGTTAATGCAGGAAATTTATCCGCCGGACAAGAATGGAATGCCCTTGAAGGGTAAACTCTGGGAAAAGGGTGGTCGTCTTCTGACCATCAGGGCCGGAACCGCATATGTTCCGTATCCTGCGACCAATCCGGAACAACAAGAAAATCCGCGGAGACCAACCCATCAGAATCTCTCTGACCACGCAGACAAGACAAAATCCCTGACCGTCATCAAGGACATTCCTCCCGAAGACGGTCGGGGCGAAGAAGAGACTTTGGAAGAATTTTCATTGCGTGCCCTGGCGTTTGCCATCAAGGATGACCTGAACTCATGGAATGGAAACGGTCGTTCCATCGATCGGGTGCTGATCGATTGCCGTACCGGTTTGCCTGAACTTCTGGAATTGAGTCTCGGTTATCTTTCCTCGCGCATGGTCATGGTCGTCGGACTCAATGAACAAAACCGGGAAGGGATGCGTCAATTATTGACCGCCCTGCAAAAACGTATTCCCCTCGGAGAATTTCCGGGCGCCTTGCGGGTGGTCTTCTCGCCAGTGCCACGGACCGATGACGAGGACAACGTGATTGCGGCATTGGAGGAAAGCAGAACGCTGTTAAACTCCCTGATGCGCATCGACCCGCGCAACGATGAACGGGAAAGTCCACCCGAAGATTCTCTGTTGCACTATACCCCCCGGTTGGCGACCGGGGATGCCCCCCTGGTCACGACCCACCCGCACCTTCTTTATGTCAGCGAAGTACGCGAAGTTGCCAAATGGTTGGAAGGTACCTTCCGCACCGCCAGCGTCGTTGAAGGATTCAAAGACAGGTTGGAGGAAGCGGGAGCGTTTCTGAAGCCCGGGGGTTTGACCGGTGCGTCTGGTTCCCCGACAAACCGACGTGCCAACCCGGCGGTCGGTCTTCCCCGCTGGTTTTGGCCCCTGCCCCGGGAAGTACAGGAACATACCGAACGCCGTACCAAAAAATGTAACGAATTGATTACATTCAGTCCTGACATCAACGTGGACAAGGATGTGTTCCTGACCAAACTGTCCTGGTCGGTATCCCTTGATACCGTCGAAAAACAACGAGTTATTAATACGGCTAAATTGTTCTCCCAGGAACAGGTCGATAGACTGTTGGAACTTTACGATTGGGAACGCCAAAAGTTCGCCGCTCTGGCAGAAGATCAATGGGAAGTATTTTTGGCCACCTGCTGGTCCCGTCAAAAAGACTGGGCCGAAATTGTGGATGGCATCGCAGGAGTCAAACGGTTTCTTACCGCACCCCTCACGGGAGAACACCTGCATCCTTCGTGGGAAATGTGGCCCGGATACTGGACCAACATTGCCGACGCACTGTCAAAGCAGGATCCTGTTCAAGCAGAGCGCGCTTATCAACGTGCCATCGCTGCTGACCCAAACCATGCAAACAATCTTGGTAATTTCGCAAGTTTCTTGTTGACGAGGAAACGGCGGGAAGAAGGGCTGGAACGGTTGCGAACCGCGTTTGATCTGTCACCGCAGGAACATCAACTCCGGTTGGAGCTGTGCTACTATGCCATCGTCCATGCCCCGGATCGCTATCCGGAGGCGCTTTCGACCTTGAAACGATTGCTTCTTGACGGCGTTCGTTCACCCGGATGGGATTTATCGGGACATGTGGCCATCGCCCGCGAACAAAACGATCCCCGGACGGAACTGCTGGCACAATTAGCTGCGGTCATCAGCGACGGCGCGGACCTGGCCTCACTGAATCATATTCCGCTTTGGCACGAAATCCACCCACGACCCAGCCCATAACCGGAGAAATCTGGCAAAAAACCCTGCCCAATCATCACGGCCACAGCATGATGCCCTTCGGGCAAAAAAGTCAAAGGCAAAGTCAAAAACATTGGGGGCTTCGCCCCCAAACCCCCACTGGGAAGGGGAAACCCCTTCCCAGACCCATCCTGATGACTATAAAGACCACAAACACCACGACCGAAAAATCCAGCCCGCTCATCACGGCCACTGGTTCTCACCCGCATCGGTATAACCGCCATCATTGTCGGCATCGTGAAAACGCGCCCCGGTCGAAGCCAGGGCCAGTTTGCCATCGTTTGCCTGCCCCAGAAGAGGGGTGGCCTCGACGACAAAACAGGTGGCGACCGGACAGGCAGTGCCCAGAACGGTCGCCGCATTGGCCGCGGAAAGAATCGTCGCCGAATAATACCCCTCATCGGAGGTCTCCGGATCGGTCAATCCCAGAGACGACATGCTGCTGGTATAGGTCATGTTTTCCGTAAACCAGCGTTCCTGAAGATTGGCGACATGCAACAACAGGCCCTTGCCGTCCGAACGTCGCCCCTTGATAACCGACTCCATGTAACTGGGAACGGCCACGACGGCAAGGATCGTCACCACCGCCAGGACCATCATCAGTTCGATCAGTGTAAAACCGCTCTTCACGTTTTGTTTCATTGAAATAATGTCATCCTTGTTGTGACCGAACCAACAGGCCCGATCAATCGAATTCGATCTCCCGCCAGGACACCCGGCCATTGGGTGGCGAAGGGAGGGTGATTTGCGTCCGGATCAACGATCCGGTGGACATCTGGGTCACGACCGTGGGATTGGATGAGCCACTGCCATAATGGATCACCGGCGTCGATGCAATACCGGTCCCCAGGCTGATCGATCCCTGGACGATTTCATGATCCACCCCGCCATCGTTCAGGGTATAGGTGCCCATCGACGCCGCCGGACAGGCGGTTCCGGTCGCATAACACAACGCATTCAAAGTGCTCGTCCCCTCGGCGGAACATGTGTCGGTCGGCGGGGTATACAGGGAAAACAGCGCCAGGCGTTCAACCTGCTTGATCTGTGACAGGCTCCGTTCACTGGGATTGCCGCCATTCACGGTAAAACTTCTGTACCATCCGTCCTTGGTGCCGATGAGCGTTTCAAGATCGGTATAGGTCGTCACCCCGGTCAGGACACTACCGATGTCCAGTACCTCTTCGTCGGAATCGACCAGAACGCCGCTGACGTTTTGCACATTGGCCGAGGCGATCTCGCCAATGGTTTGCGGTTCCTTGAGACCGTAGAGAACCTGTTGGCCCGAAGTCGAATTGTCCGAGGTGGTCCACAAACGACCCGTTCCCGCCACAAGCCAACGGTCGCCATTGGCGTCCCGCACCGCCAGGGGACGCGCATTGAACGGCTTGTCCGGATTGAAAAAGGAGGAGACCGACGGACTGAGCCAATCGCTGAACTCCATGCGCAACAACCGTCCCGTCTGACTCAGGTCCAACGAATCACGGCCATCGGTACCCAAATAGACCGAGTCGGTCACAAAATCATGATTCCAATCGACCGCGACGACATTGGGAACAAAACTGTTGGCGATACCATCGCTGCCAACGGTCGAAAGATCCAGAGGACCGAATCCCGTCTTCCAGGTTTTATTCACCAGGTCATAGGCATAAAGGCGGGCACTCTGCGACGCGGTAACCCCGGCAAGCTCCGTCGGCCCCGAGCCGAAGATCAGGAGCCAATCATTGTCGGTCGGGTTGTACCAGTTGCCATCCGATCCCGGACTCCGGCGTACCGCCACAGCGGGTTGACTGACGGTAAAACCCAGGGCGGAATCGGTCAATTCAGCCATCAGTTTCGGCGGCGCCTCGGGATTGGTGATGTCCATCACCACATAGGCGGATCGGGTCTCGGGAGTGCCATCATTGTCGATGTCCAACGCCCCACCCCCCAGACGCATCCCCGCCACCAACACCGTGCCCCATCCTCCGGGATGATCCTCATCCTCGGTAAAAATCCGGGCGTCGAAAACAACCGGGGAATCATCCATATAATAGACATGCTGGTAGCTCATCTGGGTGAGCCATTTCAGGTGCGGCAAAAGATTGAACGGGGCATAGGCCCAGAGTTCATCGCCAAGGGAATGCTGTTGCAGGCTGCCCTTGGACGTTTCGAAGGTTTTGGTCGATTCGTTCCAGAATCCGGCGTTGAACGCATGCAGCATCCCATCGTTGGCCCCGACATAGACCACCTGGCGGCGCGCGGCATAATAGGTATGAAAAGCCCGGTAACTGGCATCGTTATAAAGGGTATCATAGCGAACCCCATACGTTTCCCCCGGCGCCGCCACCGCCACCGGGGTCGAATGAATGATGTCCCCCAGACGCCATACCTTCTCGCCACTGCCATCATAATTGAGGGTGCGGGTTCGATAGCCGCTGATCTCCTCCCCCCGGATAAAATTGACAATGTTGGCCGCCTCGGCGGAGGTCGATGCCTGCAAATAATAATAATTGGCCGAATCGGCAAAGTGCGCGGCATCGAAATCGACCTGTTCACCCGTATCGACCGTGCCATTGCCATTGGCATCAAGCCAGGTGGTGATGTAACGTCCACTGATGGCCGGTTGCGTCAGGTAATCGCGTTGCGTCGTCACAGTGCTCACCTGGGCCAGAAGATCACGGGCATCCCAAATCGGACGCAGCTGCTCGATATTGACATCCTCATAGGTCGCCGAGGTGGTATCACAATCCGCCGGGGTCGTATACCGCCTGATCTTCGTCACCTGGTCGGTCGTATCATAGGTCAGATCGATGATCGGATCGACCAGGCAATCATCCAGAACCCCGTCGGCATCACCATCCTCGCGAAAACGGCTGTTGGAATCGATGAACAGGGCATGGAGCGTCCCGCCCCACTGAATCTGCTTGCCATCGGAGTTCATCTCCGGATAATAGAGCGCCTGGTAGACACCGCCGATCCCCGAATAACTGTTGGCAACCACCGCCGCCGCCGTTCCCGAACTGACCCGTTCCATGATGTCGTAAAAGGCCTGGGTCAACCCCTCCACCAGCGCCTCGGGATCGCTCGCCAGGACATAGTTGTCCGGAGTGCCATCACCATCGGAATCCCAATCGGAAGTCTGGCCCGGTTGTGTCCCGCCTCCGGAAAAACCACCATATTTTCCCGCCAGCCACAACATGTTCATGGTACCGGTCAACGGAGTCGCATTGTATTCCTGGGTATCGACCATGAAGGTGGTGATGGTCTGGTCTCCCGTCAGGTCGGACCGAAGGTCCTGGGTGTGGGCATAATAGGCCAGGCCGGCAATGTAATAAGAGTTTTCCTTGGATGTATAAGGACAGGTGCCAAACACCTCGCCCAGGGCATTGATGGTCTTGTTGGTCGCGCTCATGTCACAACTGGTCGCGGTGCAACCGATACACTGGGAGGTTCCCGTCAACCCTTCCAGGTCGCCGACCGTGTTGGTCAGGGTCTTGACATCGATGTCGGCGTCGGCATTGGAAGGGCTGCCATAATCGGAGGTGTCCTGCCCCAGGGAACGCAGACCAAAATAACTGCCACTGGTCTGTTTCGTCCCCGGCAACTGCTTGTCGAGCCAGGGATTGGCGTCGTTGATTCCCAATATAAAGTTTTTCTGACAGGAACTGGTGATCGGATCCTCCCAGGTCGTCAGTACCGGAAACCCATCCTTCTGGGCATCCGTCAGACCCGATGAATATTCACTCGTCGGTCCCCGGTTCTTGAAATAATTGATGCATTCGTAAAACAACTCGCCGATCGGATCATAGGACTTATAACCATTGGAACCAAACTTGTTCAGATAATTGATGACTCCTGAATTGCCCACGCCGCTGGCCAGGGTCACCTGGTCGGGATTGTCCACAAAAATGCCATCGGTACCGAACTCGGCATAGGGATTGATTTCCAACCCCCCTCCCGAGGCGGGACGGTAGGGACCGACATATTTCATATTGGCCCGCAACACCCCCCCATCCCGCGATTGGGAACTGTCGGTGGTATAACTCATCAGGGCAAAACGCATCCGGTAGGCATTGTCCTGGATCAATCCCTGCGGCTTGTAATAAGCACCATAATCGACGCAGTTGTCTTCCACGCTGACTCCGGTATCGCATACCTTCACCCGGACATACAGATTGGCCGCCTTCTGACTCCCCCCCCAACTGGTCCCGAAATCCACCTGATAGCCATGATTGTAGATATAAATCTTGCTGTCAGTGTAGGGGGTGACCGTGGAGGGCGCGACGTTGCTGCTGGCGGTGATCATCTTCACCGGATACCAGGAGTCCCCTTTGCTCAATCCCATGTTCGTCCGTTCCAGCACCGTCAGCGCGGTGGTATCGGTCTGCCGGTTGCCCCCGGTCAAGGCCCAACGAAATTCATCGATGGCGGTCATGGTCGCCCAGTTGAGAAAATTGCCGCTCCATTGACCTGAACATTGGTGGGAAGAGGCCGCAGAAGCGGGTTCGAAACGGCTGTTGACGTAGGTATAACACTTGTCGGGATCGAAATAGCCAATATACTGGCTCGAATTAGAATAACAAATCCCCACGGTGCCCCCGCCATCGGTGATCCGCCCGCTGCAACTGGCGCCATCGGGCTGGTCGTTGTAGGCCGCCCCCTGCATCGGTGTCTCGACCGAAAGGTTCAACATGACATTGGGATCGACCTGCTCCGGCATGGTCGGTGGCCAGGCGCTGTAATCGGCATTCGCGGCGCCATGAGCCTTCCCAGCCACACCAGCCAGTACGAACAACAACATCCAGAGCAGCACCTTTCCGTTCCCGTGCTTTGAATCAATCAGTCGGTTCATGGATCGTCCCTCCCGCAATGCACCGGGTCAGTCGCATGTGATCCAGTAGGTGTCATTTGTTTCCATATCGTCCCAATCATCGGGACGGTTGTTGTTGCATTCGGTGTTCGTACAACAACCCGCCTGCCCCGAATAGGCCCTCCTTCCCGTCCCGTTCCAATATTTCTTGCACAGACAATTATAGACCGAAGTGGTCGTGGTCGTCGTCGGAATCGAGGTCGTCGTCGTGGTAGAGGCGACGGAAGTCGTTGTGGTCGTCGCGATGGAGGTCGTACTGGTCGAGGTCGTGGTCGCGACCGAGGTCGTCGTCGTCGAAGTGGTGGTGGCAACGCTCGTCGTGGTGGTCGAGGAGGTCGTGCTGGTGGTCGTGGACGAGGAGGTCGTCGTCACTCCGGGCAGGGTATTGGGATCGCAAATGGCGCAGGTCGGATCCACGGTCCGGGTCACGGCATAGGTGGACTGAAGCATGACCCGGGCATCGTCGGTTCCCCCGGTCCCCAGAGCGGTGATCCGATACATGCGCTGGGGCAGATCGGTCCACCCCGGATTGGCCTCCCTCCAGGTTTTCGAACCATATTCGCACAAATCCTCGATGATATACTTCGGGACCGTCAGGATTCCCCCCACCTCGACCGGATAACTCCGATGCCGCGTGGTGGTGTTCCAAACGTCCAGGGTGGCATCGGTCCAACGGGGCGCGGTCGGGCAGGCCTGGGTACAATAGCCATCGATACAGGTCGCGCTGAACACCGGATGGGACGATTCCACCTCCCGTTCCCCGGCCAACAGCGCTGCCTCGGCGGCATGGAAGGCCATTTGCCGGTCACGGCTGTTGCGCACCATCCCCTCTTCAAGCGAGGTCGTGTTCATGGCACTGACGCCGATGAGCGTCAGTACCGTCAGCAGGATCATGGCGATGAGAAAGACCGAGCCCCGCTCGCCCTCCTCCATTCCACGAATGACCGCGCCCAGAAACCACCTGGCGGGTGCGTGTCTTGTTCTCGGCCTGGTCACCATGACATTGCCATGATCGTTCAATTTCGCAGTTGAATCGTTGTTCCCGCCACCTTGCGAACCTTGAAGTCGGAAGGATGGGTCACCACCGTGCCGGAAACGCCGATGTCGGTTCCGGCGATCGTATAGGTCGTCGTATCCAATCCGGAACGGACCGGATCGCTGGTGCGAAACAAAAGTCCCAGGCGGACCGTGACGACATTGGACCAATCCGCCGCCGCTTCGACGACCGCCGCCGTCACATATTGGTTGGCAATGCCATCGGCATCGGTGTCACGGCCATAAAGCACCTGAAGGTTTTCCACCCCATCCACCAATTCCGCGGCGCTGCTGGAACTGGCGCCATTGAGAACCTCCCAGAACAAGGCCGGTTCGCCACTGGCCCCGGTGCCAATATAGAACGCCACCGCCCGAAACCTGGCAAGAAAAGCATCGGGACCATACTCGTACCAGGAGGTCGAACACGAACCGCCACAATCACCGCCAAGACATTTGGTCGAATTGCCGATCGAACCGGTTCCGGTATTGTGGACAATGGTCTGGTTGGCCGGGTTGACGTTGGTAATCTGGAAAATGGCCCCCTGGGTGCAGTCGGTCACGAAAACAATCTCATCATCGAGCAGATCGTGACTCTGGGCAATCTTGAACTGGGCGGAACAGGCATTGTGGGATTCGATGGTGAACGGATCGGGATCGAGTCCCGACACCACGAGCGCATCGGTACCGGTCCATGCCTCGGCCTGGAAGGCGGCGGGAAACGAGGCCAGGTCGCTGTTGTCGTAACCGCGGATTCTGTCATTGAAGGCCCATTCATAATTGTTCGGCGTCACCAGGACATTGATGGGCGAGACATCGGAAGTACATCCCCAATACCCCGCCATGGCGATTTCCCGCGACATGAGTTCCAGCGCAAACCGGGCATTTTCCTGCAACCGTGCCAGATTGGAATTAAGCTGGTAGGTTTGCCGGGTGCTGGAAAAGACCTTCAACAAGCCGGTCAGGAGAATCAAACCGATCGTCAGGGCGATCATGAGTTCGATCAGTGAAAACCCGGTCTCGCCGCGAGCCGATGCACGATGCCCTCGTGAAAACAGGATGCTCATATCTCCGTCCTCAGCGAAAACGTCGTGTATTCGGTGACTTCATTGCTGCGATTGTCATCCCAGCGCACATTGATGACAAACAAATTTTCAAGTCCGCCTGAATCGATGGCGACGATTTCACCATCCCCCGACGGGAGCAGTTGCGCCAGATCGTCCTTCCACTGAGCCAGATCGTAGGTCACCATCTGCGCCGGGGTACAGGAGACGGCGGCACAGTCAAGCACCGAGGTGACCGCAACATCAAGCTGGGCCGCATAGGCACCGTTCAGCGCCAACGTGCGGTTGGCGCGCATCCGCTCCAGAATATCGCGTGACAGAAAAAGCGCCTGACTGCGCAGATGAGAACTGTACACCTGTTTGATCGCCCCCAGTTGCAACCGGGCCAGTCCGAGCAGACCGATCGACAGGATGACGAGGGTAATCATGATCTCAAGGAGGGAAAACCCGGAATTTTTTTTCCCCCCATGGTCAGAACGCCGGGCACGGATCATGGACATGAGAGGGCGCTCCCATCGATGTCTTCCACGATTCCATCCGAATCGGTATCCCGTGCCCTGACCACGCGCCCCATCGCCACAACATTGAGCCCGCGGGCATTGGTTGCTCCCCGGGAATCACAAAGAGTCCATGTACCCGAATAATCCAGGCTGAACCCGCGCGAATCGAAGAGAATCCGATCACTGGCACTGCCACCCGTCCGATTGAAACGAAGCGTCGTATTGCCCGCGAGTTCGGGCGTGGATTTGACCACCGCCCCCTGGGCCAGGGTGATCCAACCGTCCTCCCAGTTGCCGCCGCAGGAGGCCCCATCACTGGAACTGCACACCGTGACGGAGGTCTGTCTTCGGATCGCCTCGGCCCGGGCAAACTGCAAGGAACCCAGCAGTTGATTGAACTGGCTCGCCAGGCGATTGTCGTTGAGTATGGAAGTAAGAAAGGGAGAGGCGGAGGAAACCAGGATGGCCACGATGGCCAGGACAATGAGAAGTTCGATCAGGGTATACCCCCCTACCCCATTGAATCGGATTGCCTCTTTGTGAATGCCGACACGTGCCATTGTCTTGCGCCATGAAATTGATTCATCACCAGTTTTCTTCCCATCCATGTTCGACCGTTATGGATTGATCATAGGCACAAACGGCACCGGGAGCAATACATGATTGCCCCCGGGAAACAAATGACCAGCGATCATTGGCACGGACATTCCGTCAGGAGAACAACACCGCCGACATGCGCGAACGATAGGTTGCAACCAGGGAATGCCCCGGTCCCAACATGTCGAAGGTACTCAGAAGGGCCTTTTTTGCCGCTTCGTCAGCAAATTTTCGGTCCTTGCGCAGAACTTCCAGAAACTGATCCATTCCCATGTCATACCGTTCCAGACCCACCAGGGCCTGACCATAACGGATGCGGGCGTCCAGGTCATCCGGATCCGCCGCCACGCGCTGCCGTAAGGCATCCAGATCACCCTCGGCCCCGGCAAAGGCAAGACGGGCCTTCAATCGTACCGCCTCGGGAAGCATCCGTCCTTTGGAGTCAAGCCGGGAAAAAAATTCGCGACCCCGTTCCGTCTCCCCCCGTTCAAGACAGATCCGTGTCAGCAGGAGCAGCGATGGGGCATGCCGGGAATCGATGTCCAGTGTTTGCAGACACAGAACCATTGCCCGATCGACCTCGCCCGCCGCCATCAGCCCTTCCGCCTGAACCGCCGCCCGATCGGCAGGGGTCGGAATGGCGCGATCAAGAAACTGGCGGATCGCTGTTTCCGGCAATGCCCCGGTAAATTCATCCTTCAACTGCCCATCCACAAACAGTTTGACCGCGGGAATCCCCTTGACCCCCCATTGGCGCGCCAGGCGTTTGTTCCGATCCGAGTCAATTTTTGCCAAAATGAACCGGCCACCCATTTCCCGCGCCAGTTTTTCCAGGATCGGCCCCAGAATGCGACACGGACCACACCAGGAAGCCCAGAAATCAACCAGAACCGGTGTGTCCAACGAACGACGCACCACCTGATCCTCGAACGTCGATTCATCGACATCCATCACCCATTGATGTTCATTCATGCGCAACCTCGAATACAACCGCCCCCGGGGGCAAGAAACAAACTTTTTATTATTGTATGAAACGTTTGGAAGATTGAGCACCATCTTCGATTCTGCCAACCACCAAAGACCATCCTTTCAGGTCAATGCGGGAAGAATGACTTGAAAATAAGCGTAATGATGCCACCAACGGTGATTGCAGCACCCCATTTAAGTGGAGCCAACTCAATCTGTAAATCACATTTGGTGACGAGTTCATCTTTCGCCCTGGCAATAACGCGAATCACCTCCTCCGCTTGTGCCTCTGGGAATCCGGCGGCTTTAAGCCGGTCTACCAGTTCCAGGGTGTCAAAGGTGACGGTGGTCATGACGAATTCTCCGGAGAAGCAAGTGACGGACGACTACAGCGTACCACAACACAATGCCGAATTTGAAAAAAATTCCGTTTGACACACACTTGCCATCAGGGGGGCACCCCAGGGACTGAGCCTGAGAACATGTTACAATCCATTACGACTCAACCTTTTTCAGCGCCGGACGTTCCTCCCGAAGACCTCGGCTCATGGCCCGCATGGCCTTGGAATCAAGGATTTTTTCCACATCCAACGCCAACTTTCGCTGCCAGTTGGGATATTCGTTGGTCGTTCCCGGCAGGTTGACCTGCTCGCGCTGACCGATCACATCCTCCAATTGCACCATCTGAATTTTGCTGGCGGACATGGAAAGAAAACGGTTGACGGCCAGAACCAGCTCCTCGGTGCAATAAGGGTGATTTGCCGCGGTCCAGTCCAAGGGAAGAAGACCTTTGGCTTTCACGGCCTGAACCACCTTTTCCCGCTCGTGGCCGCGTTCGGTGATCGTCCGTTGCAAGAGTTCATCGTTGGGGAACAGAGACAGACGCCGTTTTTCCTCCAGGTCCACCCCCTCCCAGTAACCGGGGAAGGTGGGCAGATCGTGCGTCGTGACCGCCACCAGGGCGAAGGGCGAATAATGCTCCGGCCCCTGGAATTCACCCTGGGAGCCGCGTTCAAAGTAGAACAACTGGTACGAAAAGACGTTGGCCTGGGCCAGTTTTTCCGGCAACCCCTCCGGTACCGTACCCAAGGCTTCACCGACGACCAGGCATCGGTTGCGCTGACTTTCCAGTTTGACGATCCCCAGAAGATCCTCGAAGGGATAATTGACATAGCCTCCCTTGGTCGCCCGTTCACCAACCGGAACCCAGAACAATCGGGTCAGTCCCATGACATGATCGAGACGGACCGCCCCGGAAATGCTCATCGTCGCCCGCAGGGTTTCGGCGAAGATGCGGTATCCCTCCTCCTTGAGGACTCTGGGATGCAGCGGTGGCAAACCCCAATCCTGCCCCAGGGGGTTGAACTGGTCATAGGGCGCCCCCATGCGCGCGCCATCGATGAACAGACGCTGGTTGGCCCAATAGTCCGCCCCATCCGGATCGACCCCCAGGGCGATGTCGTTGTACAAGCCGACAAGCATTCCCTGATCCTTGCAGGTTTCGACCACAGCAGTCAATTGGTTATTGGCAACCCAATAAAGGTATTGAAAGAATTCAACCTCGACGGCATGCTGCTCGGCAAATCGGCGCACCTCGGGGGAAGCAGGCGAACGGAAGGGAAGAGGCCATCCGCGCCAGGTACGACCGCCAAAACCACCGTTGCCAAAGTGGTCCGCCAAAGCATTGTAGAGGGCCAGATGCCACAACCGTTCCCCGGCATTCTTGACGAAACGGCGAAACGCCAGACACCGTTCGGTCGGGACCTCGCCGGAGGCGCTGGAAAGGTGAAGGACGCGAAACGTCTTGAACAACAGACGCATGATGTCCATCTTCATGTGCCCGATCTCGATGTAGTCCACCATCGGCGTCTGGCGAACCTGGTCAAGCAGCGCCTTGAACTCGGGGCTCCGGACCTTCTTCCGTGCCTCGGGACAGTGTTCGAACTCGGCAACCGCCTCGGGATCGATGTACACGGGATTGAGAAAGAATCGACTGTTGGGCGAATAAGGGCTGAAGCGTCCCGGATGTCGCGGAAACTGGGCATGCAACGGATTGAGTCCCACCACGCCCGCCCCTTGCGCCGCCATGCCGGCGGCAAGCGCCTTGAGGTCGGAAAAATCGCCGATTCCCCAGCTTCTGGAGGAATTCAGGGCGTAGAGTTGCACCGCCGCGCCCCAGATTCGCCCTTCGGTCTTTTGCATTGCCTCCGGCATGTAGCACTGATCGGGAACCCGGATCAACGCCATGACCGCCTTGTCGCTGCCCGAAAGGCCGGTTCCCGTGATCTCGAAGCGGTGGTATCCCAGGGGAACCTTGACCGGCAACACAAAAAGTCGCCGCTGATATTGACGATCCTCAAGTTCGACGTCGTCTTCGAGCGAACACTCCTTGAGGTCGATGCGCCCATGAGACAGACGTCCCTCCTCCTCGACGAAGGCCCATTCGAAAATGTTGTTCAGATATTTTGCCTTGACGACGATGGGAATGCGGATCTCCCCCTTCATCCCGTGGACGACCAGGGAGGGTTCCAGGGGACGACGCCACCGGGCCTCCTCCAGGGTGCGCAACGAGGCGGAAACCTGCCCCGGAGTGCCGCAAGGCAGACCCATCGCCGTCAGGAAAGAAAGCCTCGTCTCGGGTGGAATCGCCTGCCATTGACCGTAAATATCCCAGTAGCCATCCTGAATCCCCGCCAAACGGGCGAGACGATCCATCTCCTGAAGCGCATTGGGGCTTTGCACCGGCTTGGGAATATCCTTCCACCCGCCGTCGATCTGGACAAACTGAAGTACCGCCAGCGAATGGGGCGCCTGGGGATAGTTTTCCATCTGCCACAGGCCCTGTTCCTTGACGAAGGCGGGCTGGCGACTGGTATCCATCACCAATTGCCAACATTTTTTCTTTTTCTCCGTCCCCTGGACCGGAAGATGGAAGGAAACATCCGCTGGACTGGGATTGATCAGCAAAAGAAAAGTCGCATCCTGGCTCGCCACGAGTTCGGGGGCGTTGTCACAGGGGATGAGTTCATCCGGCTCGAAGGGGGCGCTGACGATCACCCCCAGGACGTTACCCGGAAGGTGATCCCAGTCCTCGCGGGAAATCTCCTGGCCATCGGGACGCAACCAGACGATGTCCCGAGGTTTTCCTTCCAGTCCCAGTCCGGTGAAAAAATCGGTCTTGCGAAAGACGGGATGCTGGCGGCGAAAGCGTATGAGCTTCTTGACGAAATCAAGCAGGTTTTTCTGGTCCTCGCCCCAGTGGGTCCAATTGAACCAGGTGATGTCGTTGTCCTGGCAATAGGGGTTGTTGTTGCCCTTCTGGGAACGACCGAATTCATCGCCGCCGACGATCATCGGCACCCCCTGGGAGAGTAACAAGGTGGCCAGAAAGTTGCGCAATTGTTGAAACCGCAGCCGGTTGACATCGAGGTCGGCGGTTTCCCCCTCGGCGCCGCAGTTCCAACTGAAATTTTCATCACGGCCATCCCGATTGTCTTCCAGGTTGGCCAGGTTGTATTTACGCGAATAGGCGACCAGATCGTACAGTGTAAAGCCGTCGTGGGCGGTGATAAAGTTCAAGGTGCTCGACGGACGGCGTCCCAGATGATTGAAAACGTCCGAGGAACCGGTAAAGCGGGAGGCAAAGTTGCCCCGTTGACCGCCATCGTTGCGCCAGAAACGCCGTACCCCATCCCGGTATTTGTCATTCCATTCGGTCCATCCCGGAGGAAATCCCCCCACCTGGTATCCGTCCAGCCCCAGGTCCCAGGCCTCGGCGATCAATTTGCGTTCCGCCAGGACCGGATCCTGGGCGACGACATCGAGAAAGCCGGCATGACGGTTGAAACGCCCGTCCGCCTCGCGGGCGAGGGTCGTGGTCAGGTCGAAGCGAAATCCATCGACCCGCATCTCTTCGGACCAGTAACGCAACGAATCGGTAACCAGTTGCAGGACGCGGGAATGACGCAGGTTGAACGAATTGCCACAGCCGGTAAAATCCTGATAATGGCGTGGGCGTCCGGGCATCAGCCGATAGTAGACGGCATTGTCGATTCCCCGGAAACTCAAGGTGGGTCCCATCTGATTGCCTTCGGCGGTGTGGTTGTAGACCACATCGAGAAGGACTTCCAGTCCTGCGTCGTGAAGGACCTTGACCATGGTCTTGAATTCGGCGATGGTCTCGGGATGACTGAAATACTTGGCATGGGGGACGAAGAAGGAGATCGGATTGTAGCCCCAATAGTTGCACAGGTCGCGCTGATGCAGATGCCATTCATCGACGAAACCATGCACCGGCAGCAGTTCCAGCGCCGTCACCCCCAGGTTCTGGAAGTAGCGCACCATGGAGGGGGATGCCAGTCCGGCGAAGGTGCCGCGCAAGGCCTCGGGGACCTCGGGGTGGAGCATGGTCGTTCCACGGACGTGGGTTTCGTAGATGATGGTGTTGCGCCAGGGGGTCCTGGGATGGCGATCGTCGCCCCAGGTGTAGGCCTGTTCGACGACGCGGCACTTGGGCATGTAGGGAGCGCTGTCGCGGGTGTCGAAGGACAGGTCGATCGCCGGATCGCCGTAGCGGAAGCCAAAGAGCGCCTCGTTCCAGACCAGACGACCGAAGAGGGCCTTGGCGTAGGGATCGAGAAGAAATTTATGATGGTTGAAGCGATGCCCGCGGTTGGGATCGTAGGCGCCGTAGACCCTGTAACCGTAGAGTTGCCCTGGCCGCACATCGGGAAGATAGGCATGCCAGACCTGGTTGGTATACTCGTTGAGTTTGATCCGGTGGGTCTCATGCATGCCGCTGGGATCGAAAAGAACGAGTTCCACCTTTTCGGCATTTTCGGAAAACAGGGCAAAATTGACCCCACGTCCATCCCATGTGGCCCCCATGGGAGAAGGTGAACCAGGCCAGACACGCAATTTCGAGGCACTCACGATTTGAACTTCCCCAAAGTGACAGATTGAACCGTGCCTCCATGGTCGTATGGGTGATCCTTCGGGTCAAGGTTCATTCTTTACGAGCGGCAGGTTCGAGGATCAGGGCCGAAAGTGGTGGCAGTTCCAGATCGATGGAATGGGACCAATCGTTCCAGGGACGGGGATGGGCCATCACCTGCCCGCGGTTGCCCATGCCCCCCCCGCCATAATCGACCGCGTCGCTGTTGATGCGTTCCAGGTAAAGTCCGCCCCGGGGGACGCCGATGCGATAGCCATGGCGAGGAACCGGGGTGAAATTGCATACGACAACGATAAATCCCGACGACTGGCGTCCATGGCGCAGAAAGGCGAACACCGATCGTTCGCGGTCCTCGGACTGGATCCATTCGAATCCACCCGCCTGGCGGTCCTGTTGGAACAGGGGCGGCGTGGCGACATAGAGATGGTTGAGGTCGGCCAGAAGTCTCTGGACGCCACGGTGCATGGGATCCTGGAGCAGATGCCAATCGAGGCTGACATCATGATTCCATTCCCGTTCCTGGGCGAATTCTCCCCCCATGAAGAGCAGTTTCTTTCCCGGATGGGCATACATGAAGGTGTAGAGCAGGCGCAATTGTGAAAATTTTTCCATGCGCTCGCCATACATTTTGCCCAGAAGCGATTTTTTCAAATGGACCACCTCGTCATGGGACAGGACGAGGATATAATTTTCGTTGAAGGCGTAGACCAGACCGAAGGTGATCCGGTTGTGATTGTCGGGATGGCTGCGAAAAAAGGGGTCAAGGGAAAGATAATCAAGCACATCGTGCATCCAACCCAGGTTCCATTTGAAACGGAATCCCAGCCCCCCTTCATGGAGGGGATGGGTGATCCGGGGCCAGGAGGTCGATTCCTCGGCGATGGTGACCGCTCCGGCGCCGCGTTCGTCGAAGGTTTGGTTGAGTTTGCGGATGAATTCGATGGCCTCGATATTTTCGTTGCCACCATGTTCGTTGGGCAGCCAATCGCCATCACGGCGGCTGTAGTCGAGGCGAAGCATGGAGGCGACCGCATCGACGCGCAGGGCGTCGAAGTGAAAATGGTGGATCCAGTACAGGGCGTTGGCGATGAGAAAATTGCGTACTTCGGCCCGGCCATAGTTGTAGATCAGCGTTTTCCAGTCCTGGTGCCAGTTTTTCCTGGGATCGGAATGTTCGTAGAGGAAGGAACCGTCAAAATTGCCAAGACCATGCGGATCCTTGGGAAAATGCCCCGGAACCCAGTCGAGAATGACGCCGATGTTCTCCCGATGACAGCGATCGACGAAGGCGCGCAACTGATCGGGGGTGCCAAAGCGACTGGTCGGAGAAAAAAGGCCGATCGGCTGGTATCCCCAGGAACCGGTATAGGGATGCTCTCCCAGGGGAAGGAGTTCCACATGGGTGAACCCCATCTCCTTGAGATAGGGGATCAATCCATCCGCGAGTTCCGCATAGGTCAACATCCGATTGTTTTCTTCCGGAACCCGTTTCCAGGATCCGACATGGACCTCGTAGATGGCCATCGGGGCATCGGCGGCGTTGGCGCGGGAACGATTGGCAAGCCACTCGGCGTCTTGCCAAACGAACTCCTCCGGGTGCCAGACGATCGAAGCGGTCTCCGGTGGTTTTTGGGAATAACGGGCATAGGGATCGGCCTTGAGGAAGTATTCGCCGTAACGACCGATGATTTCGAACTTGTACAAGGCACCGGTGACGACGCCGGGCATGAAGAGTTCCCAGACACCATGGGGATGACGCAACCGCATGGGATTGCGCCGTCCGTCCCAATCATTGAAGTCGCCCACGACACTGACACGGCTTGCCTGAGGGGCCAATACCGCGAACAAGGTCCCTTCGATGTCTTCGAACCGATGGGGATGGGCCCCGAGGCATTGATAGATTTCCCAGTTTTCCCCCATGGCGATGCGCGCCAGATCCAGTTCTCCGAGCGCCGGAGGAAAACGATAGGGATCCTCGCAATCCCATTTCCACTGGCGTTGGCTGACACGAAAATGGTAGGGGAATGGACCCGTGGCGGATTCGAACAGGCCTGTGAAAAAGCCGGCGGCATGGACCCGGGTCAGACGACCGGCATCCTGGCGGGTGGCGGAATTGACGACCATGACCGAATCGGCCTGCGGAAGAAAAGCCTGGATGCGAAAATGCCGGTCGTCGGTGGCGTGCATCCCCAGGACATCGAATACATTGCGGCAGGACCCGCGGACGATGGCGTCCATGATGTCGGCGCCACTGGCGAACGGTGGTTTCCTCGGCATGCTTTTCCCCTCTGAAACGAATCCAGCCGATGGCCAGGATCCCGGAAAATGGTTTCCACTTCTTTGTCACATTCGTTAACCACGCTGCCAGCCGCGCAACCCCGTCACAACCGGAAACGCCGTCGGCAACGGTCACCCCCCATGCGCCATCTCGAATTCCATGATCTTCCGTGTTGTTTCGGTGGGTCTACATCACCCATTTTTTTCATTCCCGATCGTGTACCGCAAGTGGAAGCATTATATCCTATGCAAGTGAATTCAAAATGTTAAATGTGACGATGTGGCAATAAAACCGGCTTTACACAAGGCCGGTGCGATGTTTGATTCTGTTTTCCAGTGCCTTCAACTCAGCCTCGTCCTGCGCATCCGCCGCCTGTGCCTCTTGGGTTTTGCGGTGTTGGTCGTAGTTCAGAAACATCGGGGCAATCTGTTGCTCCATCCGCGCATGGCTTACGGATCCCGCTCCGGTCAAGAGGGGAAAATCATTCGCGGTGATGATTTGCCCGACGTTCTCCTGCCAGAAACTCATGTGGGTGATCGTTTGCCGTTTGGCGCGCAATTCGGCGGTTTCCAGAAAGATGACCACCAGGCGGTTCAGGGTGTCGATTTCATCTTCGGTCAAATAATTTTTCGCAATCAGAATATCTTGTTTGCGTACCCGCGCACCTTTCCAACTGAGCAAGCCAAAGTGTGCATCCGCGGGGTTGGCGCGGGCGAGGATGATTTCGGCGGCGGTTTGCCGTGTCACCGCGTACAACAGCAGGTTTTGTACCGTGGCGAAAAATTGCTGGGTAGCCCGACTCGGTTTGAACTGTCAAGGATTCCTTGACAGTTGCGGCGGAGTCGATCTCACCGTTTTGATAAATGTTTTTCAGGTGCAGCGAAATATTTTGCTTGCTGGCATTGAACAACTCCGCCATTTCCAACTGTGTGAGCCAAACCGTGCCCCGGTCGGCCCGCAGTTGGATCTGGGATCGCCCGTCTTCGCTGGTGTAGAGAATAAGTTGCGTCATACGAACTCTTCATCCTGCGTAGGGAAAAGCTGTTGCATCAACTCCCTTGAAAGCGGCTGAATTCCTCGCGGGTTTGATTTGCCCCCATGGCGTTTTCCCTGCCATCGCTGTCGATCGCCAACCGGCCATCCCCGATTAAGACAAGCATCAGTATGCATGATCGCTTTTTCCGACGCAAACCGCCAAAACCTGCCTCACTGCCGACCATGCGGGCATTTCCCGACAAAAATTTCCGGCCCGTTTGCCGATCACCAATTTGATCCGGTGCATTTTTTTTTCGCCAACCCTTGCCAAACCGGGTACGATGTTCTTCTTTAAGCGGGGGAATCCCGGAGAACCACCCACCCATCCTTTTTTCGATCAACTCAATCGACCAGAAACCGACGGCGCGAGAAGCAACTCCATGGCCAGAATCATCGCGATCACCAACCAGAAAGGAGGGGTGGGAAAAACCACCACGGCAGTGAATCTTGCAGCCGCCCTTTCGGAGTCGGGACGAAAGGTTCTCCTGGTCGATCTCGATCCCCAGGGAAATTCCTCGACCTCCCTGGGTGTTGACAAAAACAAGATCCGCCATTCCGTCTACGACGTTCTGTTTGGCCACGCAACCCTCGCCGAAACGCTCGCGAGGCCATCGGAAGAAAAACTCTGGATCCTTCCCGCCACCCCCGACCTGAGCGGCGCCGAGATCGAACTGGCGGGTGAACCACGGAGGGAACATCGATTGGCGGAACGGTTGCAAACGATGGCCGAAGAGATGGACCTGATCCTCATCGACTGCCCCCCCTCCCTGGGTTTGCTGACCCTCAACGCCCTGGTCGCCGCGGATGGCGTCCTGATTCCGGTCCAATGCGAATTTCTGGCCCTGGAAGGGTTGAGCCAGTTGATGCGAATCCTCGACATCGTGCGCAAACGACTCAATCCGCGCCTGGAAATCACCGGAATCCTCCTGACCATGTATGACAAAAGGTCAAAATTGATTCGCCAGGTCGTTCGAGAAGTTGAAAAGTTTTTCCCGGATCAGGTGTTCGAGAACAACATTCCGAGAAACATCACCGTCAGCGAATCGCAAAGTCACGGCAAACCCCTGGTCTGGTTCGACAAAAAATCCAAGGCGGCCAAGGCCTACCAAAAACTGGCCAAGGAACTGGCCAAGAGGATGTCACTGAACAAGACAAAGGACTGAACGGTCAGGACAAACAATCGGAACAACCTGAATGGAAACCGGATCGGACTCATGAAGGTTCTCTATGTCACCTCGGTTTTGCATCCGCTGACCCATACCGGATGCATCGACGAAGTGTGCGGCATGATTCCTCCCGCCCTGATGCAGCAAGGGGTGGATGTCCGCGTTCTCCTTCCGGCCTATCCGGAGGCACTCAAGGCATTGCGCCGGAAGGGAAAACCGATCGAACTGGGCAATCCCCTCGGATTGGGCCAGAGTCGGCTGATTCCGGGATGGCTTGCCGATGGAGCGGTCAAGGTCTGGCTTCTGGACTGTCCGGCGCAGTATGATCGGGAAGGCGGTCCCTTTCTGGACGCACAGGGAACGCCATGGCCCGACAACGCCCACCGGTTCGCATTGCTGTCGAAGGTGGCGGCGCTCCTGGCGGAGGCGGGCGGTCTGCTCGGATGGCAACCCGAGGTCCTGCATGCCAACGACTGGCCCTGCGGTCTGGCGCCGGCCTATCTGGCCCTGAACGGCAACCGTCAGTGCGGCACGGTCTTCACGGTGCGCGACATGCGGGCACAGGGTAATTTCGATGCGCGCCTTCTTCACCGGTTTGGACTGCCAAAAAGCGCGTTCACGATGAACGGACTTGAATTTTTCGATCAGTTGAGCTTTCTGAAGGGTGGGTTGTACTATGCAAACAAGATTGTGACTTCCAGTCCCACCTACGCCCGGGAAATTCAACTCAAGGGGCATGGTGAAGGGATGCATGGCGTCTGTTCTCTGCGAGGGGGCGATCTTTCGGGTATTCTCAACGGTTTGGACCGGACGGAATGGAATCCCGCCGCCGATCCGCGAATCCCCTTCCCTTTCGACCGGGACAATCTGGAGGGAAAAAGACGCAACAAGATCGCGGTACAACGCGCCTTCAACCTTGAACCCAATCCCGATGTCCCGTTGATCGGGGTGGCCTCGGGGTTGAATCGGGACGAGGGGGGCGACCTGCTGGTCGCCGCATTGTCGGGAATCATCAGTGCCGGGGCGCAGATGATCGTCGTCGGAGGCGGCGACGAGGATATGGAACACAGCCTGGTCATGGCCTCGACCGCCTATCCGGGACGAATCGGAGTGGCCCTCGACTGGGAACGTGGGGCATACCACAGAATTCTTGCCGGGGCCGACCTTTTTCTGATTCCGGCCCGTTTCGATCCCTGCGCCGTCCGGCAGTATCAGGCAATGTGTTATGGGACGTTGCCGGTCGTGCGAAAAACCGGGGGGCTGGCGGATACGGTCATCGATTGCGTTCATGGCGAGGCGGGAACCGGATTTGTGTTCGAGGAAGCGACCGGAGGGGAGCTGATGCTTGCCATTTCCCGGGGGATCAACCTTTTTCGCAACCGCAACACCTGGTTGCGTCATCAGGCGCAGGCCATGAACCACATCCCGGATTGGACCGAAACGGCTCGGAGTCACCTGGAGATCTATCATCGCGCCCGGCCACTCTGACAACGGTCTTTCAAGCAAACGATGTCACTGTTCAACCACGTTTCATAACGGATGAGGATAAGAGTGCGGCATGTCAAATGATTTGAATATCCAGTTTGAACACTTGGACAAAAGCACATGGGATGTGGAATACATTCGCAAGAACATCCTGGATTGCATGGTTCATCTGGTAGGCAAGGATCCGGAACTGGCATGGGAAAACGACTGGTACAAGGCGTTGGTTCTGTTCCTCAAGGGAATTCTGGCGGAACGCCGGGTCGAATTCGAACGCAAGACCCGGGCCCAGGGAGGCAAACGGGTTTATTATCTTTCGCTTGAGTACCTGATCGGACGAAATCTGCACCGCACCCTGGCCGACCTGGGCATGACCGACGCTGCCCGGCAGGCCCTGGCGGCGTGTGGCAAATCCCTGGAGGAGATCCTCGATTGCGAGGCGGAAGCGGGTCTGGGCAATGGTGGTTTGGGACGATTGGCCGCCTGCATCGTCGATTCCATGGCCTCCCAGGGGTACCCGGGGGTTGGGTATGGCATCCGGTATCAGTTTGGCATGTTCAAGCAATCCATCGAAAATGGCCGTCAGGTGGAACATCCCGAATCGTGGCTCCGGTTTGGCAGCCCCTGGGAACTGGAACGGCGCAGCCTGGTCTACGAGATCAAATTCAAGGGACGCATTTTTCATTATCGTGACAAGGACGGTCGCAACCGGTGCCAATGGGTCGAGACCGAAGATTGCGAAGCCCAGGCGTTCGATGTGATGCTGTCCGGGTATCGCACCCAATCGCTCTCCTACCTCAGATTGTGGAATTCCCGGGCCTCTCGTGAATTCGATCTGCACAACTTCAACGCCGGCAACTACATTGACGCCGTGAAGTCGAAAATTCACTCGGAAAATTTGTCCAAGGTTCTCTATCCCGACGATTCGACGGCCATGGGACAGGAACTGCGCCTGATGCAGGAGTATTTCTTCGTCAGTGCCTCGTTGCAGGATATTTTTGCCCAACATGTGACCTGCCCGGCGGACTTGCAAAAGCTGCCCGACAACGTGGCGATCCATCTCAACGATACCCATCCGGCGACGGCCATTCCGGAAATGATGCGTCTGCTTCTGGACGAGCATGGACTGGAATATGACAATGCCTGGGACATCACGCGCAGGGTTTTTTCCTATACCAACCATACCCTGCTGCCCGAGGCGCTCGAAACCTGGCCGTTGGATGTGTTCGGCAAGATTCTGCCACGGCATCTGGATATCCTGTATCTCATCAATCACCATCATATGAACAATGTGAAGTACAAACTTCCCGGAGATACCAACATTCTGGGCCGGATGTCGCTGTTCGACGACAACAGCCGCCGGGTACGGATGGCGAATCTGTCGATCGTGGGAAGTCATACGGTGAACGGGGTGGCGGAGCTTCATTCCCAGTTGATGCAAAAAGGGATGTTCGCCGATTTCGTCCGCCTGACTCCGGACAAGCTGACCAACGTCACCAACGGCATCACCCACATTCGCTGGCTGGCCCTGTCCAATCCGGGCCTTGCCAATCTGATTACCGAAACGATCGGTGGCGATTGGGTCCATGATCTGACGTTGCTGAAGAAGCTGGAAGGATATGCCGACGACCACGGCTTTCAGGATCGCTTCATGGCGGTGAAGAAAGACAACAAGGTCCGTCTGGCCCGGTTCATGAAGGAAAAACACAACATTGCCTTGAATGTCGATTTCATGTTCGACGTGCAGGTCAAACGGATTCACGAGTACAAAAGGCAACTGCTGAACCTGCTGCATGTCCTGACCCGTTACCTGTGGATCCGCGAGGGAACGAAGCCCGATCTGTTGCCGCGGACAATCCTTCTTGGCGGCAAGGCGGCCCCCGCCTATCAACAGGCCAAGCTGATCATCCGCCTGATCAACGACGTCGCGGACATGGTACGCAATGATCCGGTGGTTGCGAGCAAACTGCAATTGGCCTTCATTCCCAACTACAATGTATCGGCGGCGGAAATCATCATGCCGGCGTGTGAGTTGTCGGAACAGATCTCGACCGCCGGCCTGGAGGCTTCGGGGACGGGCAACATGAAGTTTGCCTTGAATGGCGCCCTGACCATCGGAACCATGGATGGCGCCAACATCGAGATTCGCAAGGAGGTCGGACCGGACAATATTTTCATTTTCGGTCTCGAATCACACCGGACCGAAGAGTTGTGGCGGCATGGTTACAATCCTGGCGAAGCCATCGAGCAAAATCCCGATCTCAAGCGTATCCTGGGGATGATTCGCGACGGTTATTTCTGTCCCGAGGAGCCGGACCGTTATCGTGCCATCTATGATGCCCTGACCATGGGGGATCATTATCTTCTGACCGCCGATTATGCCGATTATATCGCCTGTCAGGAACGGGTGGATCAATTGTATCAGGATTCGCGCAACTGGACCCGGAAGGCGATCATCAACGTCGCCAACATGGGATTTTTCTCCATCGATCGCACGGTACGGACCTATGCCGAGCGGGTTTGGAAGATCAAACCGGTCCGATAGACCCCGATTGAGAGATAACCTGCAAACCGGCTCCGGGTCATTCCGGGCCGGTTTTTTTTCATCGGGTCAACAAGGCTTTTTTCAAACATTTTTGAGCCATGCCCCAACCATGTCACGCCTATTGATTATCGATGATGATCCGGCAATCCGGGATATCGCCAACAGGATTCTGGGACGCGCGGGTCATGACCTGGAGACCGTGGCGTCCGCCGAGGAAGGTTTGGCCCGGTGCGATAAGACTCGATTCGACCTTGTGGTGACCGACCTGACGCTGCCAGGCATGAGTGGCGCATCGTTCGCGCAAATCGTTCGGCAAAGGTTTCCCTGGATGCGAATTCTTGTTTTTTCGGGTCTTCTGTCCACCCCCGAGACGGCCATTCCTTTGGACCTGGTCCCGGACACGCCGCATCTCCATCTTCTGGCAAAACCGTTCCGGCCCAGGGAATTGCTGGCAGCGGTCACGGCATTGCTTCAGCATGAACCGGAAAAATAATCAATCAAAACGTCACGATCAAGATCAGGTCTGATTCCTGCTTTTGCATTGACACAGTGTCGTTTTTTCTCAATAAACAACTAAATATTTTTGTATAATTATCATTCAAGGAGTCGCACGTTTTTATACTTATTGAAAACACATGTGACAGGAAAAGTGAGTCACCGAATTTTCTCTCTTGACATATAAACTATTTTCGTGGTAATCAATTATCAATATCGTATTTATATGATAATATAATCATTACAGAATCTTATATAAATAATTCATTTTTTTTGATGCTATTTGTTATGAGTCGCTTAATTATTTAAATAATATCACACCTGCTCCAGCAGTTTGATGACCGGGAACCAGACATGACGATTGATACTTCAAACTTATCTTTCAAGGTGCTCAACCTTCAAGGAACCCCCTATGAACAGGGTATACAGCATGGCCAGTACCTGAAACATGAAATTCACGACGCATTTGATCATTGTGTCAAAAGATGGGGAATGAATCGTCATCGCTGGGACCTGGATCAATTGATCACATTTGCCCATCATTGCCATCAACAAGCGCAACCCCGGTTTCAGGAAGAAATCAAGGGAATCGCGGATGGTTCGGGAATCAATTTTGATCATCTGCTTTCATGGAACTACCTGGATGATTTCTGGGAAAATATACATTGTTCAGCCTTTGCCGTTCATGGTCCAGGAACAACCAGAGGGAGAATGATCGTTGGGCGCAACAACGACTATGAAGATGACCACTCCAGCCCCTATTCCGTCACCATCATCAGACAAGGCGATCCCAACCGGAAAATGACCCTCTGTCATACCTGGTCTGGACAGGTTGGCACCTATGAAGGAATCAACGAAGAGGGGTTGGTGATTGGCATCCAGTTCATCGGTACCCTGATCGAGGAAAAAAATCTTCAGGGTCAATCGATCAAACAAATGGGTCTGGATCTTTTGGAGAAATGCGCGTCTGTTTCGGAGGTCCCTTCCTTCATTGCATCCAGTCCGAGAAACTTTAGTGGCAACTTGCTGGCTGCAAACCGGGAGACGGCCATGGTTGTTGAATTTACCAGTCATCGCCATGAGGTTCGGCATCCTGAAAACAATACAATCACGGCAACGAATCATTATTGCTCCCTGAAACCGCCGGCAGAACCATCCATCGGGTCTTTCCAAACCGAACTTCGTTACCAGGTTCTTCAGGACCGGATCAAACAACACGATGGGACCATCGACCCGGATGTGGCGTGGCAAATCCTTTCCAGCCCCCCTGTTCAACAAATGGGACCTCCGCGCCATGCCTATTTTTCTCTGCGCTCAACCCTTTTCTTTCCGGATGATGTCAGTACACAGGTAGCCCATGGTGTTCTTCCTGCGGCGCGGGGACCTTTTTTGCAGATCAGTTTGCCGCAAATGAAAGGAAAAAGGGCGGGTCTGTCGTACATTCCCTTTCCCCCAATGACCAGCGACCCATTCTTGTCGCCACCCGAATGCATTGTGGACGAACGCGATTTACACACCATTGGAGACTATTGCATCAAGGAACGAACTGTCGCTCTTCAAGACGGACATCGATTGCCACGTGCAACGGTCTCAAGTTCAGACTCGGTTGTTATTGTTCCATTGACGGAAGATGGACAGGTGAGAATGATACGTCAATTCCGACATTCGGCCCAGAAATGGCTGCTTGAACTGCCCGCGGGAGGTATCGAAGCGATGGAACTACCCTTCGATGCCGCTAAAAGAGAATTAAAGGAGGAAACAGGAGATGTCGCTCCAAGATGGAAGAAGCTTGGTGGATTTTATAGTGCGCCCTATGTCTTGACAGAATATCTGCATCTTTATCTTGCCCAAGGAATCATTCCCGGAAAACAAGAACTGCAACCTGGAGAACATATTCTTACAGAAACTTTCCCATGGAAAGACGTGATTGAAAAAATAAGGATTGGCGACATCGAAGATTGCAAAACAATCGCTGCAATCATGATCGCTGCTCAAAATATCATGTAATCTTTTGCCGACATAATAAACAGATGATAGGCAATCAGATCATAATTATTAAACATCCAACCGAACATCCTGATCGGAATTCGGTCACCTCGGAACATTTTGGACACAAGGGAACCAATTGTTTCCGCTTGAGTTGGCTCTTGAATACATCCCTGACCCCGACAACCGTATTGGTCGGAGCAGGCATATTCAATGAATATATTTCAACAATTTCAAATGAGTATTCCAGATTGTCCGCAACTGATCACCTGTCAGATCATGTTTTTGCGGAAATTGTGGAACAAGACTTTCCCAGATGGTTGCGGACGAATCATGAGGAACTACTTCGCCGAATTGCCCGTGTTTTCGGCAATGTTCGAATCGCGGTTCGCAGTTCCGCCAATGAAGATTCAAACGAATGTTCCAATGCGGGACGTTTTCGATCCATTTTGAACGTTGAGATTTCAGATCTGGCTCGCGCAATGGGTCAGGTGGCTGGAAGTTATTTGTTGCCAAATTATGTTTCCGAAGATACCTGTCCTGCCGAATATAATTGGAAGAACCAACATCAAACAATATTCGGCGCCTTTCTGATACAGGAGATGATCGGGTCTCCACTTTCAGGATCTCAAGCACAACTGGTCCCACTGCTTCATCCCGCTTTGATTGAAAAGATTGCGCTTGAAACCAGGAATGTCATGAAAAACGGCTTCAATGACAATCCAGTCGATATGGAGTGGGTCATTGTCGCACAGGATGTCACCGTATCGGTGTTATCCTTTTCCATGGAGCCCAATACCGGGGCGGATGTGGTTACCATTTCCTGCGCCTTCGGGGCGGGAGTGATTGTTCAGGGAAATAACAACGCAATCAGTACCTATTATCATGACCCGGATCAACCTGAAGCGACATTTGTCCAAACGCCTCCATCATGTTCAACACAATGGATCGGAAAGGAAGCAAAAGTTTACGCTGTTCAGGCAAGACAAACAATGATTCGCGGCAAGACAAACCAATCTTATATCCAACAGATTAATGAAAATCATGGCGGTATTCATATCATTCATGGTGAACCACTTGTAAATTCAGGTGCGGTTGCGAAAGGATGGATTCTTTTTTCTCAAAGCATCGAGTCTGCCTGGCATGACCATGTCAACATGGACAAGAAAGATAAGGATCGTTGTGCCGGCGTCGTGGTGATGAGCGGTTCAACCATGGACCATTACGCCATCTTATTCCGAGAAAACTCAGTAAACGTCTTTTTACTGAACACAAATGAATTCCATCGTTTTCTTGACCGGCCCAATCAACATATTGCAACAGATCCGCAAAACAGTCGGTTACTGGCCTGTGCCAATAGAAAAATTTTACTAAACCTGCCCGTTCAACCAGGAGTATGTCTTTCAAGATCACCCGCATGGATTTCAGCCGATTTTTTCCATTTCCGTGATATGAATACAATCCATACTCCATCCGGTTCTCAACCATCAACACCGCATGTTTTCTTTCGTCATGGAATCCACCGTAGGATAATGACAACAATTAATTTCATGGGGAATTGCATTGAGGAATGGATTGCACCATATTTCGATGCCGATCATCACAGGAAGGAAGCGCTCTTCCAGTCCTTGAACACTCTGAAGGTCCTGCTTCATCAGGCGAACGATGCCACAGGTTCCGATCCGCAATGGCGGACGGTCAGAGTTCAGGTGAACTCATTACTTTCGGTTCTGGCGGCATTGGAAACGTCAATAAATCGCGGATGCAAGGAAACCGTCTCATTCTATTACAAGATGATTGAAAGACATGTCGCTACCTTTCCTCGGCGTCGCACTGGCATGTCGCACACATTCCCCATAGGTAACTGGCTGGAAGAGGTGGATCGGACCATTCTCCAACTGGTCGATTCAGGGATTGTCGGCCTCCATGATCTTGACCCGGAACAATGGGCAGATCGACCGGAAATGCTCCAACTCATCCACCTTCGGGACCGATTGAGACCTCGCCAGCCATGGACCCCCACAACACTTCCTGAACCAACAGCCGATCAGGAACACACTCTGGCTGCTTGCCAACTTCTGATCGACCTGTATGGAGAAGAGGCGCGTCTTGAACTGACCCGTTTGGAACCACTGGCTCTTTGCGCTTCCTCCTTCTCCAAAATGGAAATGATCCAGAAATTATTGAACAATAAGTGTATTTCTGGAAAACAAAATTTCTCGGAACTGCTCTCTGTTCTCAGGTTTTATCGTTCCATTCATCAGGATATATTCTGTGAAATTACCGAAGCCATGCTTCTCAGCGCCATATCGGATCCAGGTTTTCTTGACCGGTTGCGTTCATTCGACCCATTGCAGGATGGGGGGCGTCACCTTGTCGAAGCATGCGGTGGAAATCTTTCATTTCAAATTTTGTCCAATTCTTTTCTTCACGCAAACCCACGATGGTCACAATCATTATCGTGTCTTATCGATGCTTTGAACAATACAATGCAGGAACGCCAAGACCTCATTGAATTGGGCACGGTTGGTCGGTTTGAAGCATTACAATCCATGGATCGGGTTGTTTCGATCATTATCTCACCATTGATCGACCTGATTCAATTGGCGATAACAGATTGTTGCAACGCTGTTCCTGGATGGACGCATCAATTGATCGGCAATTCCTTGGACGCTGTCTTTGAACTCTATGACGATCTTGGGAAAATGTGTTGCAATCGACTTGCAAGGAATGATTATGGCATCTATGATGTTTATTTGAAACATCTTAATGCCTGGTTTTCCACTATATCAAGAGTCTACGCACATGTGGGCATTGCAGATAAAGAAAGATATTTTTCATACATTTCCACTAAATTAAACGAAATAGATTCACAACGTCCCCATGGTATCGGCTTGAATGAGAGAACATGGAACGATCTTATTTTCAGGTATTCCAATCATCCGATAAATATTCACCAGATTCATAATGTCCTACACCAATCTGAACTGGAACTTCGCGGCAACTGGCTCCAATTACAGCCCATTCCTGGAACAAAATTACAGCAAATACTCCGGATTGCCAATCGATTCGCCCTCAATGAAAACAGATTGCTGCGCGTTTCGACCAATAGAATTGAACTTGACCTGGCCCTGTCAAAACATAAGTCACTCGCAAGGCTGTCTGATGATCATTGCCTGTTCGAATTCATCGAACTGCCTTCCCTGACCCGAAGACTGCAAGGACGCCAGGCGCGAATTCACTCGTTTGTTACTTGGTTGAATATTATTTTCAATGATAATCATTATAATGTGCATCACCAGTTCCATATCAATGTCAACGATCAGATGATTCGAATCCGTATCGATCGACATGGAGAACGATTGAATGCCGATGAGATTGTCATCTTGTTCGAAAATGTCAAGACACTGTTCGACTGCTCTCACCATTTTGCCCGCTGCCCTACCGATATGGTCGATCGTTTCAAAAAATTCAATCATTCAAAAAAAATGCATCTGTTTTTCATCCTTCTCAGAGACTATTGCCGCCGTTTTGATTATTCACGACAGCGACATCGCGCCAGAAACAATTATGCATCATACATCCTCACCTATGTGAGCTTGCACCCGGATCTGTTTGATGTTTTATTGACAAAATTGGACATGGGCTACAAACAATTCCTGAATGATGCAAGAAGAAGACTTGGTCATCGTCCGCCATTCAAACAAAACTATTTCAGGCATTGGAAAACCATGAACCTGGAAAAAGTGTTGCTCTTATTGCTTTGCATTCGTTATCCACTGGAAATGATGCATGAATATCAGGTCAATCCCGAACGGTTGCTGACTCTTTTCAAGAAAAAAGATCTCCGTATTCACCTTTTCGACGGCGCCACAGCGAATGCGATGATCCATTCCATATCAGGGGACAACGCAAGATGAACAATCATTTGAAAGAACCGGCCCCGTTCGGCATCCTGGATTGGTCACCGGAACGGGTTCGGACCCTGGGGAGACAGATCATCGAATTGTGGGCCACCCACCTGGAACGCCTGCCATCGCTGCCGGTTACCAGACATTTGTTGCCAGAACAGGTCAAGGATGCCGTTACCTGTCCCATACCGGAGGAACCCCTTTCCGACCACCAGCTGCTGGATCACCTGAAGACCCTGTTCGTGGATCATTCCATTCATACTGGCCATCCGGGTTTCCTGGCGTACATCATGGGGATTGGAACGCTTCCTGGTACCCTTGCCGATCTGGCGGCGAGTGCCTTCAATCAGAATCTTGGCGCATGGCGACTCTCACCAGGCGCAACGGAAATCGAACTGTATCTGATCCGTTTTTTTGCCCGGCGGTTCGGACTTCCGGACACCGCCGGCGGGATCACGGTTTCCGGTGGCGCCATGGCCAATTTCATCGCACTGAAGGTGGCCCGGGACCAAAAGGGCGGACAAGGTCTCCGTGAATCGGGTCTGTTCGGCGGTCAACGACTCATGCTTTATGCCTCGGAACGTGCCCATGTGACCATCGACCGGGCTGTGGATATGCTTGGACTGGGAACGCGATCCCTGCGCAAAATTTCCACGGATGATCAACATCGAATGCGTCTTTCTCATCTGTCCGAAGCCATCGAGCAGGACCTGAACGATGGATACGTCCCCTTTGCCCTTGTCGGCACCGCCGGCACCACGTCCCTGGGTTCCATCGATCCACTGGATGAACTCGCCAAACTCTCCCGCCGGTATGGCATGTGGTTTCATGTCGATGGCGCCTATGGTGCGGCAGCGCTGTTGGCTGAAGGGCTTCGACCCCTGTTTTGCGGAATCGAAAAGGCCGATTCGATCACTTTCGATCCTCACAAATGGATGTACGTCCCGCAATCGGCGAGCATCGTCCTGTTCCGACAGGTGTCACAATCCGCCAACTCGTTTACCTCGGATGGCGATTATGTCTTCGAAGACAAGGAACTTACCGGCAGCGGCGTGGACATGTCCGATCTTGGACCACAATGGAGCCGGGGCTTCCAGGCCTTCAAGGTCTGGTTTTCCCTTTTGGCGCATGGCAGAAAAGCAATAGCGCAACGAATACTTCATGATGTTCGACTGACACAATTCTTTGCCGATTGCGTGACCGCACATCCTCGATTCGAACTCATGGCCCCGCCAAATCTGTCCATTTGTTGCTTTCGCTATATACCAGAGGTCGTCTTCACGGAACCGGAACGTTGGGAGTCTCATTTGAACAAACTCAATGAAAGGCTCATGACGGTCGTCCAAAACAATGGAAAGTTCTATCCGTCGAATGCCATCGTGAATCATAAGTTTGCACTGCGCATCTGTATCGTTAATTTTCGTACCGAGGCCGAAACTCTGACAAGTCTTCTTGATACCATTGCGGTTATTGGTGATCAAGTCCATAAAGAACTACTGAGCCATGACCATTGACAAAATCGCGTCCGCACCATGAATCAATTGAAAACAGGTGATGACAAATGGGTACAAAAACTGCACAAGAAAGAATTCGCATGGGGTTCTCTCTGCACGAGGCCGTTCGCCATTGGGCGACCTATACTCCGGAAAAACCCCTGCTGATCAATGAACATCTTCACATCACCTATCGGGAAATTCAGGAAAAGATCATAAAAATTCGCGCCGTTCTGAGTGCTCGTCATCTTGAACCACAAACACCGATCGGTCTGCTCATGGACGATAAACCGATCTATCTGGCATCGTTATGCGCCATCCTGTCCGAGGGACACAGTGTTGTCATTTTGAACGTGGCCATCCCTGGAAATCTGCTGGCCAACATGATCCACGATTGCCAATGTCCGCTGTTGCTGACCCATGAAACACTTCTGGAAAAAGCGCGGCAGATCGATTGCGATCAAATCCTGGTCGATCGCATGCTCCAACAAACCCCGACCACCTTCGATCCAGCCCCTTTTCGGAATCCAGAAAACTACAATCCAAGATACCTGGACCAGATCTGGGGCACCATCTACAGTTCGGGAACGACCGGACAACCCAAAGGGGTCGTTCGCACCGATCTGTCAATCTTGTCCGAATTGATCGGTTGGTGCTTTGAAATACCGATCGTTCGCTCCTCGACCATCTATATCAGTCGTCCGATTTATTATACGGGTGGTTTGGTTCTCAGCGCCGCGGCAATGCTTGCAGGCGCCAGCATCATTGCACCCGTTCTTCACAGTGAAATAAATTACCACGATCTGTTAAGCCGACATTCCGTTTCCATGGCCTTCATGCTTCCCAGTGAGGTCGATCAATTGATCCAGGCCCGGATCGCATCGAGTCTGCCATGGCCTGCCCCGGAGAAAATCCTTACCATGGGCGCGCCAACATCCGTCACGTTGAAAAAATTAACAAAAAAATGGCTTCATTGCGATTATATCGAATCCTGGGGAAATTCAGAAGGTCTTGGCACAATCACCGATCCCGATGATGTGGAACGTCGTCCCAAATCCATTGGCCGTCCCTTTCTCACCGATCGCATGTTCATTCTGAACGACAAACGAGAAATAGTGCAGAATCAGGAAATCGGTCTCATCAGTGGTATTGCCGACAGTAATTTCTCGGAATACAGAAACAGAAGTGATTTAAATCAGGAGGCAATCAACGACGACCGGGTTATTTCGGAAGACCTTGGCCATATCGATCCGGATGGCTATTTCTATATCGTTGGTCGCACCGTGGATCGCATGATTCGAAATGGACATGTTGTGTTCACCTCCGACATCGAACGCGCCATGCTGCAAACCGAAAACTTCGAAGCCGCCAAAGTTGTCGCAATCGAACGGCCCGGAAAAGACGCAATACCGGTTGCGGCTGTGGTATTGAAACCATCCATCACCAAAACGCCCGAGGACTTGTTACAGGATATTCACTCCTTGCTTCCACCAGAACAACATGTATCAAGTATTCTTATAGTCAATCAATTGCCGATGAATGCCGCCGGCAAGGTTGACCTCAATGCGGTTCGGGCACTGTTTTGCAAGGATGGAGCGAACTCTTTTCAAACACCAACAAATCAAGGAATAAAATCATGAATAACATTCTTCTTGTTATCGATGCCCAGAAAATCTACTCGGATCCAGATTCGGTGCTTTATTGTCCCGAAGTTCATTCCACTCTGGAAAAAATAAACACACTTGTGCGATCGTTCGAAGAACGAAACAAAGGTATCGTTTTTGTGCGGCATATGCACCTGCACGACGGGTCGGATACGGGAAGAATGTATGATTTTTCAGGTCAGAGTGATGGTACGTTCAACTTTGTCCAGGGAAGTGATGAGGTCGAATTCATGGATGACCTCCACCGTCCCATCACTGCGATGACAATAACAAAAAATCGTTACTCTGCGTTCGTCAACACGGATCTGTCCCGATTGCTGACCTCGTTGAAAGCGGATACGGTCACCATTTGTGGTTTCATGACCCAGTTTTGTTGCGAATCCACTGCCCGTGATGCCCATGACCGTGATTTTCATGTTCACTTTATCGTCAACGCCACGGGAAATCCCGGCAGCCCCTCCCGAACCCAGGAGGAAATTCGCGACATGACCGGAGAAACGTTGCAGGAGGGGTTCGCCCTGGTTCATCGATTGGATGACTTTCTGTCGAACGCCACGGAGCTTTTGGGATGATTGCCAATACAGTCCTGGATCTTGTCGGCAATACCCCATTGCTGAATCTCGGTCCCCTGTTCCCGGAAATGAAGGCGATTCTCTATGGCAAGGCGGAGTTTCTCAATCCCATGGGTAGCGTCAAGGAACGACCAGCCCTGGCAATGGTCGAAGAGGCCGAACGGACCGGTCGTCTCCGGCCCGGCATGACCATCGTGGAACCAACCAGCGGCAATACCGGACTGGGACTGAGCATGGTGGGCGCGGTCAAGGGATACAAAGTCTGGATCCTTGTCGAGCGGGATATGGCGGGAGCAATTGCCCGTGTGGCCCGGGCCTTGGGGGCGCAAACCATCTTGACGGAAAATTTCAACGAGGCTGTGCGCCTGGCGGAATCCATCCAAAAAGAAAACCCAGACCGTTATTTCCTGCCCCAACAATTCACCAATCCAGCCAATCCCCAAATCCACGTCCATACCACGGCGCAAGAGATCTTCGATGACCTCGGTCATAACCTGTGCGCTTTTGTACATGGATATGGTTCGGGCGGAACATTCACCGGAGTTGCAAGGGCATTGAAACAGTTGAATCCAAAAATTCGTTGCGTTCTTGTTGAACCGGATACCCTGCGTCGATTCTCCGGTGGTCCCGTCACCGGATCCCAGATTCACGGCATCGGCCCGCCGTTCATTCCCCGAAACCTGGATCAGGAACTTATCGATGACACGATCGCCGTTTCCGAAGAACAAGGTTATGAGATGGTCGTAAAACTGGCGCGCCGCTGCGGGGTTCTCTGCGGTCCGTCATCCGGCGCAATGGTCCATGCCGCTGCAAGAATCGCCGCGGACTATGGCAGCGGCGATGCCGTAGTCACCATTCTCCCCGATCGTGGCGATCGATACTTCGGGAGTGATTTTTTTCCAGAAACCAGTACGTGACCGAACGGTATCCAAAATGACCCGTACAACGCATCCCGGTATTTCGGAAGTCAATCGACAACGGTTTCATGTCCTTCCTCATGGGACACAGGATGGAGGGAATTGTTTGATTTCCATTGATGACCTGGAACGAATGGCCCAATTGGGACGGTTGAATCTTGATGAAGACCATGGACTCTTTCTCGGATGGAGCGAAAAGAAATTCACGGCAATGAAACCTGGACCATTCCGCGGGAAAATAAAATTCATGTCATCCGTGTCGGCCACGGACACCACCAAACCGGATGGTCATGAAATCCTCTCGATGCCCTCTTGCGCCGCGGCATGTTTCGATTGGGTCGCCGCCACCGTGGACTGGTCTGTCCCGGAAACCGCATCTTTTCTTTCGACCGTTTTCGATTGCCTCAAACCTGGAGGGCGGTTTGTTTTCATACGCACCCTCAATCGGACAGGACAGGGTTTTTTTCCTCTACCCAAAGGAAAGCGGGCATCGATTGCCAATCTTTCCAACCAGTTTGAATCATTGCTGTCCGCCGGTTTCGAACGATTGAGTTACGTTGATCGATCCATGGAACTGAAAGTCTCGTTGGCGTCCGCTTTGACAGATCGCCCATCTGCCCCCGGCGATCCCCATTCAGCGGATACCCTGGATTGGTTGCAAACACTGTTGGCAACCGTTGATTCGGGCGATACCGGACAAGGACTTTTCATGGGATTCCGTCCGTGCATGATCCGCTTTTGAGAACCAACCCCATTCATGGCAACACGGTCATGGTGTCGTTGGGAACTTCGGAAAAAATTTCCGGGGAATACATCGCCTCCACCCGGGTCGGAGGCAGTTGGAACGTGCCCGCGGTATTCAAACGCACCGTATATTCCACCTGCCATCCTCCTTTGGGAACCCATTCATAATAGACACGGTACGAGTCGAAGGTGCGCTCGGTCATGGCCGGCCAGACCCACCCCCGGGATTGCTCCCCGGCAGTCATCATCCGTGAATCCTTGCCCAAACCACTCCCCAACACCACACTCCCCGCGGGAACCGGATCCATGACCACCACCCAACTCATATCGGCCTGCGCGTCCAGTTCCAGACGTACCCGGTACAGGTCGCCACGATGCCATTCACCTTCCTTTTGACGCTCCAACGCGGTCACCGTTCTCTTGACCTGATACCCGGACAACAGGGGTTCCGTCAGCATCACCGCCGCCCTGCTTTCCACCATCAGCCATGGTTTTCCTTTTCCCTCATGATGAACCACCAGAGAGGCCGGTCCCTCGGACCACGGGTGCTGCACCGTTCCCCCCTGGGGTTGGACCGACCAGTCGATCGTTTTCCCATCGGAAGCAAACGAACTCGTACTCGTCCCCGAAACCTTTTCCTTTTCGAACACCTCCGAAAAACGACGAACCGCCAACGTCCCCCAGGCATTGGCGACACTGGTGTTCCAATGGCCCCGCCGCTGCCGCGACAAACTGCCCCGCATCATCCGTCCCACATCCTCTTTCCAGCCCGCATCCGCCAACACCGTCAATACCGCCCGATTGGCATTGACATCGGGCGAGACCATCAGCCACCACAGATAATCGCCATTTTCCGTCGAGAATCTCATGGAGCCGCCCGAAAAGTTCATGCGTGTACGCAAAACATCCAAGGCTTCCCGGCGAGACGCCTCACGGTCTGGCCACGGCTCCCGGTTCAGAAGATCGATCCAATCCAATACCGTCGATGTTGGCCAATGCGCGGGATCGACGGTGACGGCGCCGGCATGATTGGCGGTCAGCGCACCATACCGCGACAGCGCCGCCATGGCAGCAACACGGCGCAAGGTTGAATCGGCAACCCTGTATCCCGAATCCCGTCGTATCCGCCCCTCGACGAAACCAAGCAATCCCTTCTTCATCGCAGCCAGCGTCGCATCGGGAATCGTCCACCGCGCTTCATCCGCCACGGCCAGAAGATAACTGGTCAAGGATTCGCTGCCCCAGGACATTTGCGGAAAAAATTTGACCAGCCCCTCCGAATCCAGATGGCTGGGAAGCGCTGCCATGGCCTTGCCCCAAAGTTCCAGGTCCTCCAGGGCAATCGCCCGGGAAACCCTCTGTTCCATGCAGGTGTAAGGGTAGTCCCGCATGTAGGAAATCACACCCGTCAGCCCCGAGGCGAGGCTTGCCGTCAGCGAAACCCCCACGCCACCCCGTCCCGGAAGGGCGCCCTCGGGCTTTGCCCATGCCATTGTCGCCTCGTTTTCCAGCTGCGACAGGGTCGTCTGTAACACACGCACCGCAACCGCGGGGATGACCTCCTGTTGCACCTTGAGGCGATCACCGACCCCCCCCATGTCCGCCACGACCTCCCAGGACAGCGATGCGACATCGGGAACCTTCACGTCCCAGAACACCTCCCTCGCCTCGCCCGGAGCCAGGGCCACCTCCTGGGGGGGAAGCGTTTCCACCCGCCCTTCCGCCGTGGTGCTGGCCGCGATTTTTCCCTGGACCGGTTTTTCTCCGGCATTGCGAATGGTGAATCCACCCTGGAACCGATCACCCGCCCGCACCAGTGGCGGCAGACCCGAAAACAATACAACATCGCGTGACACACGAATGCTGGTCTCCCCGGTGCCGAACAAATCGGCCCCGGCGGTCGCGACCGCGACGATGCGAAAAGAGGTGATGGAATCGTTCAACGGAATCTTCGCCCGCGCCCTGCCATCGGCGTCCAGTTGGATCCGCCCCTGCCAGAACAACAGCGTATCGAACAACTCCCGGGACAGGCCCCGGCCACCACCGCCGCCATGAGGAAGGGCCTTCTTGCCGAAATGACGCCGTCCCACCACATGCCCCATCCCCGTCGCCGCCTCCACCTCCATGCCGCGCGGCGCCATCATGTGTTCCAAAAGTTGCCAACTGCCATTCGGCAACAATTCCAACAACCCTTCATCGACCGCCGCCAGAGCGATCTCGCCCCCTGGGGGAAGCGGTTTGCCGCTGGCGCGATGGACCACCACCGTCACCTCCGCCGATTCGCGCGTCTTGTAGACCGTCCGATCCGCGCCGACCCCAACCTTGAGTTCATAATCGCGGTAGCCCACCTCCAGTTGCGTCATGCCCAAACGCAAGGAGGGCCGTCCCAGATCGACCAATGCCGTCGGTTGCGATTCGCCACTGCGTCCCCGGACCGCCATCACCGCCACAAAGACATTCGGTCCATAATGGCCCAGAATCGGCAGCGAAACCCGTGGCGACCGGCGCGAAAGCGGTTGGACATAGGTATCCATCACCCCTTCCCGGGCAACGACCACCAGGGCCGTCGCCTCCTGAAACGGCAGCCGCGCCTGCAATAGGGCCTCTTCTCCCGGTTCGTAACGCCGTTTCTCGGGAACAAGATCCATCCGGTCGCCATCCCGGGTATGAAACCAGGTCTCGTCCGAATCATCATGGACCCACAGGTCATCATGAACCTCCCCGACATGGCCCGCCTCATCGACAACCCGGGCCTGAAGAATCAGATTCCCGGATCCGGGCGGAACCCCCTCGCAAAACAATCGGCCCAGGGCATCACTCTTCCCGGAACAGAATTCCTTGATCGGCGTCACCTCCTCATGATGATCATAGGAATAAAAGCCGCCCAATAAACGTTTTCTATGACTGAATGTTTTACGTTGCAAAAGATCGACCCGCACAACCAAACCTTCCCGGGGCTTGCCGGAGGGATCAAGCGTCGCCACCTGGAGGCGAATTTCTTCCGTTTTCCCGATCCAGCCAACCGATTTGATGCCGACGACCACCGGTGAAGGCCACAGATTCATCCGCGCCGAGGAAACCAGGATTTCGCCATTGGGGTCGCGGTATTCCATCTCCGCCAGGAGACTTTTGGGCGCCGCGATTTTTTTCCATCCTTCCAGGGACACCCTTCCGCCACCCGCGGCATCGAGTTGAGTCGAAATGACCGGCAACGAACGGGTCTGGTCCCCTTCCACCAGGTCGGCGGTCTCTTCGGCGGCAGACGCCTCTCCATCACCCGTCCGTCCCGGTTCGACTGCCCCATTGGCCCACGTAAATTCCTCATATCCCGGAAAAGTCACCTCCCTTGGGGAAATCATCCCGCGAATCCGGATGGGGGCATGCCCTGCCGCCCCTCCGGCCAAATAATTCACCTGGACATCCAATTCCGACCGGAGCGGATCGACCAGATCGACGGCGACCGGCTTGACGACACCCCGCATCAGAGGTACACGAAAGGCTTCGACACGGAAACTGCCACTCGAAACACCATCCATCATGATTTCATAGGTCCCCAACCGCGCCTCCTTCGGAATCTCGAACCGGGATTCGGCCACGCCTGTCGCATCCCAGGAAAGGGTCAAGGGGTATTCGACCGTCCCACCCGCATGACGCAGCGTTCCCTTGGTGGGAAGGGAATTCCTGTCCTGAAAAGCGAAGCCCGAGCGCTCATGCCGCCGGAACAGATGTTTCATGTGGACCGTTTCCCCGGCGCGAAACAGGCTGCGATCAAGAATCGTGTACACGCGATGCGGTTTGGCGGTCATCGGCCCCGGCAGATCGAATTGCCAACTTTGGATGCCCTTGTTCCAGTCCGACATGACGAATGTGACATCCTCGCCAAGGCGGGAGGTCACCAGATAAGCCCGCGATCCACCGGAACATTCGGCAATCGTGTCGGGCTGGGGCAATTCCTTCTGAATGAAAAACCGCCCCTCCCCGTCACTTGTTCCCTGGGCGTACACCTTGCCGGAACAATCGGAAACCGTCACCTCGGCCCCGGCGACGGGACGACCGCTGTCAAGCGCCGTCACCCACACCAGGGAGGATTCCCTGCCGTGGAAAAAATGTCCCGCCAGATTGGTGACCAGGGCGGCTGCCTGGACATAATAGGGTCTGGGTTGACCATGCAGTGCCGCTCCCAGACGATGGCTCGCCAGTTCCACCACATAAAATCCCGGCCCGGGCAGGGGAATGCCCATGACTTCGAATTCCTTGGCGCCATTGGGTTTGGGAAGGACAAACGTGGACAGGGAAGGAATTTGTTTCTCTGAAAAAACCGACTCATCGCCAAACTTTCGATCGATGCGGCGGATCCAGGCAGGAAAATCGACTGGATTGGTCACCTTGAAGATGCGACCACGGATTTCGGCGGTCTCCGTGCCCCCCTCGGAGACGGCAACGGGATGGCCGGGATCCGCGGCGACGATCGATTCCAAATGGCGCACCGTCACGGGAAGCGCCGGTTCCGAAGCGGCCTCGATGATGCCGAATTGCGCGGGAAACTTGGCCAATGGGGGCATTTCATCGATGACAATTTTCATTGGGAACGAACTCATATTTTCAAGCTCGCGTCCTGAATCATCCTTGAAGCCGGTCGGCAGTTCCAAAAGCAATTCCTGCTTTTCCGGAAACGGCGGGGGAAAATAAACCCTCGTGACCAACTGGGCGCCGGAATCATCATCCACGACAACGGGATGCCGTGCGACATCCGGCCCCTTGAGGATCATTTGTTCCGCCACTGCCCGCAACACCGGGGCATTGAAATTCACTTCCAGGGAGACAAGTGGCAGACAATTGGCATCCTTGTTGACCCTGCCACAGGTCAATTCGGCCAGGAACGGCTCCCGAACTTTGAACCGTTGCACCTGATCCTTCACCCTGGCCACCCCGGATCGCGAACGGACACCCGCGCTCCATATCAGTGAAACATCACTTCCCGGAGGTAATCGACGCTTGCATTGGACCCCTGCGATCGGGGCGCCGGGGGTTTTCAGAAACTGACGCATCCGATGAGAATCGTTCCCCACCTCGGTCGCTCCCGGAGTGGTGGCCTGATTCTGGTCCAAAGCCGCGATCCCCCGGCTCAAGAAAAACTGGACCAGTTCATCGGAGGCCTGGATCAGGGGCGCCACTTCCTCGGTGGACAGAACACGAACCTCGATTTTCTCGGCGATGCCGCCTGCCTGACAATGAACCAACGCTTCGATCGATGCCGGATCGGCAGGGGCATCCAACCCGAGGAGAAACACCTGATCTTCCTCGATCATGCGCCACGGCTGCGAAAAAATGATTTCCGGTCCACCTGTCGAAAATGAGAAATTTCTTTCCCCAGAGAGTGAAAGACCATCGAGCGACTTCACCGAATCCTTCAACTGGAATGAACATTGAAGACCGGCGGACAGGTCCTGCTCGAAGTCGTAGACCCAGTTGCGCCCATCGACCCAGCGTCCCTTGCCCTTCGCGGGACACTGGACAATGAACGGATCCTCAAGGCGCGGGTCGCCCAGGGGAACCATGGGATGGGTGAACCGAACCGTCACCTGCCGCACCTGTTTGGTCTCTCCCCGCGGTTTGGCCCATTCGATTCGCGGAGTGGCCTCGGGTTTGGCGGGCGCGGCAGGTGCGGCAACGCCAATGTTCAATACGCCGATCCGTCCCTGGTACATTTCTTCAAGACATCGAACCGCTCCCTTGGCATCGTCGAGCGCCGCCCCCTGCCTGTCGGGGATACCACAGCGCTCCAGGCGATCGGCCAACCATTGCCGCTGTTCCTGTCGCAGTTTTTCCTCCTGATCCGCCCCCGCCTCCTTTTTTTTCCTGGAATAGGCGCGGCCCATCGCCCCGTCGAGTCGGGAAAGATTTTCATCCCCACAGATCAGCACCTCCACCGGCAACCTGGCCTTGGCACAGTCGAACGACGGTGAGACCGCCATCACCGGAATGGACCATCCCATCCCGAACAGAAGCAACATCCATTGCATCAATTTCATGGACTCTCGACTCCGGTCGATGAACGTTGGCCAGCCCTTCTCTCCGATGACCCGATGGCAATGATGATCCTTCGACATGACCGTGACAAGGAAGTCCCGTCATCAATAAAATAACACTTGAATAAATGTTCCTATTTTCATGCCTCAATGTCCCTTTTTTTTCAGGAGACGAATATCTTTCCGCTTGAAGTTTGGCTCGCTTTTCTATTATTTTCATGAACCGTTTCCATAGATCAGGAATATCCCGGTCGGGATCACCGTCCTTGGAGATCGGGGATGCCGGGCTGGAAAAACACCTGTTTCCTTTTGTGCGACACGTTTGATCTCGGGAGAACGAGCGTGGGGCTGGATGATCGATACGAAATCCGCGACTGCCTGCATGAGAGTCAGAAGTCGCGCATCTTTCGGGCGATCGAACCCGGCATGGCCGGGCGCCCGGTCATTCTGAAGATCATCAACGGACACTATCCATCGAAAAAAGAACTGGCCCGATTTCGGTTGGAATACGAGACGACCCGATCATTGGATCTTTCTGGCGTCATCAAGGTGTACCGGTTTGAACGCGAGGGAAACCTGCCGGTCATCGTCATGGAGGATTTTGGTGGAAGTTCACTGGACCGTCATCTGAAAGCGGGTCCCCTGGAACTTGGACACTTCCTCGATCTTGCCCTGAAGGTGGGCGCCACCCTCGGCGACATCCACAAACGCAAGGTGATCCACAAGGATATCAATCCCGCAAACATTGTCTGGAACCGGGAAAACGGCCTCATCCGCATCATCGATTTTGGCATCGCCACCCCCCTGGAGCACGAATCGACCGAACCCCTGCCTCCCGACCGGCTCGAAGGGACGCTCCCCTATCTGTCGCCCGAACAAACGGGCCGCACCAACCGTTCGGTCGATTATCGCAGCGATTGGTATGCCCTGGGGGCGACCTTTTTCGAACTTCTGGCCGGACACCCGCCGTTCACCGCCACCGATCCCCTGGAACTGGTCCATTGTCATGTTGCCCGGAATCCGCCCAGTCTGGAAACCTTGGCGATTCCAGGCCGCGAAGCCCCGGCCATTCCCTCCATGATATCGCGGATCATCCTGAAACTACTGGCCAAGGACCCCGAAGACAGATACCAGTCCGCGGCGGGTCTCATGGCCGATCTTGAGCGATGCCGCGGGCAATGGGAACAGACGGGCCGGATCGAACCCTTTGCCCTGGGAACGGCGGAAGTCCGGGATCGTTTCGCCATTCCGCAACACCTCTATGGCCGGGAAGAGGAGGTATCGCGGCTTCGGTTGTCCTTCGATGCGGTGTGCGCGGGAACGACGCGCCTGCTTCTGGTGGCTGGATATTCTGGAATCGGAAAATCGGCACTGGTCAAGGAACTGCATGGGCCGGTCACCAAACAACAGGGACTCTACGTCGCGGGTAAATTCGACCAGTACCAGCGCGATGTCCCCTTCTCCGCCATCATCAAGGCCCTGGGCCAGCTGATCCGGTGGATCCTGACCGAACCGGAGGAACGGATCGCCCTCTGGCGCCAACGGATTCTCGACGTGCTCCACGACAATGGCCAGGTGATCACCGCCGTCGTCCCCGAACTGGAATGGTTGCTCGGTCCCCAACCAACCCCGCCAAGACTCAACCCCCAGGAAGAGGAGAACCGTTTTTTCCATCTGGTGCAAAATTTCCTGTCGGTCCTGGCAGGGAGCCAACATCCCCTGGTCCTTTTCCTCGATGACATGCAATGGGCCGATATCGCCTCCTTCAGACTCATTCGACACATCCTGCGGGATGAAAAAGTCAAACACCTGTTGATGATCTGGGCCTACCGCGACAATGAAATCACCTCGGGACACCCCCTGCCGACCGAACTGGAGGCATTGGCGAAGGATGGAGTGGCGCTCGAACGTCTGACCCTCCGGCCCCTCGACCAAACTCATCTGATCCGGCTGGTTGCCGACACCCTGAACGCCGATCCCCGCAAAATCAATCCCCTGGCCGTGGTCTGTCACGAGAAAAGCGGTGGCAATCCCTTTTTCCTGCGTCAATTCCTGACCATCCTGCATCAACGGCAATTGATCCGGTTTCAGGAAACGGGTTGGCACTGGAACATCGAAGACATCCAAAACCTGGCCCTGACCGAAAACGTCGTCGATCTGATCCGCGGACGTCTGGAACGATTCGACCTGGAAACCCGCCGCATCCTGGGTCTGGCTTCCTGCATCGGCTCGGTCTTCGACCTGGACACCCTTTCGGCCATCGCCGGCACCGATTTTCAACGAACGATGACCGCCTTGTGGCCCGCCCTCGAAGGGGAAGTGATCGTGGCGGCGACCCGGGATTACCTCCTGGCCAGGTACCTGGAACAGGGCGAAATACACTTTCGCTTCAATCATGATCGTTTGCAGGAGGCCGTCCATGAAGCGATGGACGAAACCCTGCGCCAACACGCCCATCTGGCGGTGGGACGAACCTTGTGGGCCGATTGGTCGCCTCCGGGAACACAGGATGATGCGGTGTTCGACATCGTCACCCATTTGAATCAGGCCATCGCGCTGATCGAAAATCAAGAGGAACGCAACGATCTTGCCCGAATGAACCTTCTGGCCGGTCAACGTGCCGCTTCCTCCGCCGCTTTTCATTCTTCTTTTGGATTTCTGAAGACCGGTGTAACCCTGTTGGGACCGTCGGGATGGAATACAAACCGTGATCTTGTCTGGAACCTGCATTACGAGATGGTCCGTACCGCAGCCATGATGCCCGATTACGAAGCCATGGAGTTTTACTCAAACCATGCCCTGGCGCATGCCGGCCACGACATCGAACGAGGAGAAATACTGGAAATAAAAGTTCAATCCTATCAGGGACAGAATCGATTGCGGGAAAGCCTGTCCCTGGGGCTCGAATTGCTCGATTCCCTGGGGTTTTCCTTTCCTCGGGAACCCGATGCCCGACAGCTCGGACAAAGCCTTGAAGAAGGAATGTCGCTGACGAGCGACAGAACGATGGCACAATTGATCGATTTGCCCGAGATGACCGATCCACGATTACGACTGGCTTTGCGGATTGTGGCTTTTCTGGTGCCGGTCGTGGTCTTGACGCGCCCGACATTGCTGCCGTTCATGATTGTTCGAACCATGAAGGAGACGTTCCGTTCGGGTCTGGCCCCGCCCTCGCCCGTGTTGTGTGCCGGGCAGGCCGTCCTCCTGTGCGGATTCATGGACCAGTACGATCTGGCCTACCGGATGGCCAAAACCGCGATCCTGCTCGCTGGCAGACCCGAATCACGACCCCATCGGGCCGAGGCCATGCAATATGCCAACCTTCTCATCCCCTGGAAGGAACACTTCAGAAACAGCCTGCCCATCTTCGACGAGGTGTTCGCCACGGCTTTGGAAACAGGACAGAACAATGCGGCGGGATTCTCATGTGAAGGCTGGTCCTGTACCGCCATTTTCCTTGGGTTTCCTTTGGAAGAGGTCGAACGCAAAATCGCCGATCGAATCGTCATCCTGCGCCGGATGGGACAATATCAATCTTTGGAGATGATGGGCAACCTCCATCAGATGGTCTTGAATCTTCTCGGTCGGTCGAAACAACCCCACCAAATCGACGGTCCTGCCTGTAACGGTACGGCAGCCTTGTTACGTCAGAAGGAACTCGAAAATGGACAGGTCCTCTTCAATCTTCTGTTCAACCAATTATATCTTTACTACTTTTTCCGCTTCCATGAAGAGGCCCTGGCGACATCATTGGAAGCAGCCCGCTATAAAGACAGCATGGCCGGCATCGCACTCTACGGGGTCTATTGTTTCATCGATTCCCTGAACTGTCTGGCGTGTTCCGGAAACGCCCCATCCGACCATCGCCAGGAACTCCTCGACAAGGTGGCCGCCAATCAACGCCTGATGGACCATTGGGCCAACCACGCCCCCATGAACTTTCGCCACAAGTTTCACCTGGTGGAAGCGGAAACGTACCGTGTGCGGAACATTCCCCAGGCCGCCCTGGGACATTACGACCGGGCGATCGCGTTGGCGCGGGAGCATGGTTTTCCATCCGAGGAAGGGTTGGCCCTGGAGTTGGCGGGCCGGTTTTGTCATGAGCAGGGATGGCGTGTCCCGGCGGGACATTATCTTCGGGACGCAATCCATGCCTACCATCGCTGGGGGGCCGAGGCCAAGGTTACGGATGTCAAAAAATCTTTCCCCGGTTATCTTTTCCCCGCCGAACCGGCCATCTCTTCCGCCTTTACCTCGATTTTGACCAAACAAAGCACGATCGAGGATTCGACCGCGGTGTTGGACCTGGGAAGCATCATACGCGCCTCCCAGATCATCTTTCGCGGGTCGGACATGCCGGGACTCCTGGCGGACCTGATGCGCCTGGCCCTGGAAAACGGTGGCGCCGAACGGGGCTGCCTGATCCTGAGAGAGGATGGATGCGCAACACTCGAGGTCGAGGCCTGGGTGGAACCCGAGCGTATCGAATTATGGAACGCCTCCCCTCTGGGCGATGGCGCCGACAAGGAACCTCGTGTCCCCCTGGAAATCATCAATCTGACCCTGCATACACCCGAGTCGCTCCTGTTGGACGATGCCCTCGGGGATGACCGGTTTTCCCGGACCTTCTATGTCCAACGGCGGAAACCCCGGTCGATCCTGTGCGTGCCTCTGGTCCATTCGGGACAGGTTTTGGGGGTGATCTATCTGGAAAACAATCTGATTCAGGGGGCGTTCCCGCCGCAACGCAGTGAAATGATGCGCCTCCTCGGCACCCTGGCCGCCATTTCCATCGCCTCGGTCCGCCATACGACCCGATTGGTGGCGGCACGGGAATCCCTGGCCCGTTCCAACCTGAGAATCAGAGAACTGGCCGCCCACCAGGAGGATGTCCGGGAAAACGAGCAGCGACGGATCGCCGGTGAAATTCATGATGAACTGGGCAGCGCCCTGACCCGTCTTGGCATGGACATCACCTGGTTGATCGGTCATCCCCCGAAAGGCCCGGATGAACTGGCACGACAACTGGATGGACTCAAGGATTTGACCGGTTCGATCCACACCACGGTTCGCCGTATCTCCCATGCCATGAGGCCGGCGGTTCTGGATCAGTTCGGGTTGTTGCCCGCCCTCGAATGGCTGGCGACCGGGACAGGAAACAGGGATGATTTCAAAATCCATATCCGCGAGGATTCCCAGGAAGTCCTCCTGGATGACGCACGCCGCACTGCCCTGTTTCGCATCGCCCAGGAGGCGATCACCAACGCCATCCGTCATTCCGCGGCGCAACATCTGACCATCGCCCTCAACCTTGCCGCCACCGCGGTCGTCATGACCCTTGAGGATGATGGCCACGGCATCCCCCCCGACCGACTGGCCGATGGGGGGGGATTCGGTCTTCGCGGCATGAAGGAACGGGCGCGGCGTTTTGACGGACGGGTCGAAATCGAGGCCATCCCTTCGGGAGGGACCCGAGTTCGGGCCACACTACCCCGACTCCCTTCGGACCTGGTGGAGGAACAATGATTCGCCTGTTCATTGTCGATGATCATGCCATCATGAGAGATGGTCTCAAACGCATCCTCTCCGAGGACCCCAACATGATGGTCGTCGGCGAGGCGGACAACGGCGCGAATGCCTTGATCCTGCTCCGACAAACGGAATGGGATATCTTGTTGCTGGATGTTTCCATGCCGGGGATGAACGGGTTGGAGGTGTTGCGTGCCGTCCGGACGGAGCATCCCCAGGGAAAGGTCCTTATCCTGACGCAACACAGCGATCGTCTTCTGGCCAAACGTTATTTCAAGGCGGGGGCGTTGGGATTCATCACCAAGGTCAAGGCGGCGGAGGTCCTCCTCAGAGGAATCCGCAAGGTGGCCTGGGGCGGACGGTTTTTCAGTTCCGACATTGCCGAACAACTGGTCGGTGAAACGTTGAACGGCGCGCGTGAAATCCTGCCCCACGAAACCCTGACCGACCGTGAATATGGCATCATGTGCCGTCTGGTCTCGGGAATCCCCCTGAAGGTCATCGCCCATGATCTTTCCATCAGTATCAGCAGCGTCAGCACCTACCGCAATCGCATTCTGACCAAGATCCAGGTGGCCAACAATGCGGAACTCATCCAATATGCCATCGAAAACGGCTTGCTCAACAAATAGTCGCCCCGACCCGTCTTCTGTTTTCAATCTCATCCGTTGGTCGCGTAGACCGGATGAAGAATGTGGTCGCGCTCATGGGCGCAGGCTGTTCCCGCTCCCCTCGGCAGGGCGCACCCGCAAAATTCCCGCATCCAGTGAAACGACCTCGACCATGGTTTCCCGTCGAATGGTTTCGACTCCCGATGCAGGGTCCAATACCACCGTCCAATCGACCCCGGAATAGCGTTCCATGGCGCTCTGTCCGACCGAAAGATCCTGTCGCAACAAAAAACGCAAGCCAACCAGGTCGCTGACGGGCGGAGGCGGAACGGATGGGCGTTTGACCCGGATCAATATCTTCCAGAACAACAGCGCCGCAATGATGGAAATGGTCGCAAAGGTGGCCATCGACGGCGTGGGCGCGCCATCGAGCAGACCGGTGAAAATCAACAGTCCCGTCCCGACCGCCCCAATCCCGGCAAACAAAAGCATTCCGGTGGCAAATCCAAAAACACCCGCCTCGATGCCCAAAAGGGTAAAACCAATCGTAAACCAAATGGCCTCGCGGTGCAGATCGAAATAGGAAACCAGATCCATGACTATTCCTTGCAACCCTCGGAAAGACCCGGTCCATGCCGCATGGCGCCGCTTTGATTGATCGCCGCCAACATGGCCATCGCCTCGGCGACCGTATGCGCCGCCGATGTGCTTTGGGAATCCAGAAGAACGACCGAACTGTGTCGTGCGATCGCCTCACGGGCTTGAATGGCTTTCGCCGCCAGTTCGAACTGCACCGCCTTCTGCCCCTCGGATGAAGCGGCAGCGTCACCGACCATCTTCAACGCCCGCGCCTTGGCCTCGGCGACCGTGGTGATCGCCAGGGCTTCGCCCTCGGCACGCAAAATCGCCTGTGCCCGATCCGCCTCGGCGGCCAAAACCTTCGACTTCTTCTCCCCTTCGGCATTGTTGATGGCCGAATCGCGCAACCCCTCCGACTCCAATATGGCCGCCCGTTTTTCCCGTTCCGCCTTCATCTGCCGTTCCATCGCCTCAAGGACCGTCTTCGGTGGTTTGATGTCCTTGATCTCATAGCGCAACACCTGAATCCCCCAGGGCAGCGACGCCTCGTTGATGGCACTGACAATGTTGGCATTGAGGGCAATCCGTTCCTCGAAAGTCTTGTCGAGTTCCAATTTTCCAATCTCGGAACGCATCGTCGTTTGCGCCAACTGGGCCACGGCAAAGGTGAAGTCTTCAATGCCATAGGAAGCCTTGTATGGGTCGATGACCTTGGTGTACAAAATTCCATCCACCTCCAGCGAAATATTATCCTTGGTGATGGCCGACTGGCTCGGAACATCGACCGCCATCTCCTTCAGGGTCTGATCGTAAGCCACCTTGTCGATGAACGGAACCAAAAAGTTGATCCCCGCCGTCAGGGTGGTATGGTATTTCCCGAAACGTTCGACGACAAATGCCCGGTTCTGCGGAACAAATTTCAGCCCACTTTTCAGAATGACCAGAACAAGAATGGCCAATCCGGTCCAAAAATTGAACACAAGGTCAAGCAACGCCTCTTCGGTCATTACATGTCTCCCGGTCGTGTGGATACGGAAACGATTTTCTTTTTACATTTACCATTTTCCCTGAATTGAATCGATCTTTTTCCTGGATGTGCCCGGGAACCGGTCCGGTTTTTCGTTTGACAGCGGTCGGACAGAATGAAAAAATTCGTCGGCCAGGGGACATTCAAACCTCGGTTACCCATTTGAACGATGATATGATGCACGGTCGGCATGGATGCAGTCACAATCGAAAAGCGGAGGCGAAAAACCTTTGAAAACCTGGACACGAAAACGGGTGGTGGTCACGGGCGGGGCCGGCTTTCTGGGATCGCATCTGTGCGAACGTCTCCTGGCCGAAGGAAACGATGTCCTCTGCGTGGACAATCTGTTTTCCGGCAATCGGGACAACATCATCCATCTTCTGGGACATCCCGGTTTCGAGTTTATCCGCCACGACATCACCTTTCCCCTGTATCTTGAGGTGGACGAAATCTACAACCTGGCCTGCCCCGCCTCTCCCATCCATTACCAGCACGATCCGGTCCAGACCACCAAAACCAATGTCCATGGGGCCATCAACATGCTGGGATTGGCCAAACGGGTCCGGGCGCGCATCCTTCAGGCATCCACCAGCGAGGTCTATGGCGACCCCGAACAACATCCCCAAAAGGAAGACTATTGGGGACACGTCAATCCCATCGGCCTGCGGGCGTGCTACGACGAAGGAAAAAGGTGCGCCGAAACCCTGTTCTTCGATTATTACCGCCAGCACGGACTGTCCATCAAGGTGGTCCGCATCTTCAATACCTACGGCCCCCGCATGCATCCCAACGATGGACGGGTCGTGTCCAACTTTATCGTCCAGGCACTGAACAATGAACCCATCACCCTCTATGGCGATGGCTCGCAAACACGCTCGTTCTGTTTCGTCGATGATCTGATCGACGGCATGGTGGCCTTCATGAAAACCCCTGATCGGATTCCAGGTCCCGTGAATCTGGGCAACGACCATGAATTCACCATTCTCGAACTGGCCCAAAAGGTGATCGCCTTGACCGGTTCCTCCTCGCCGTTGGTCATGAAACCTCTTCCCTCCGACGACCCCAGGCAACGGCGTCCCGATCTGACCCGCGCCCGGGAATATCTGGAATGGGAGCCCCGTATTTCATTGGATGATGGCTTGATCGCCACCATCGATTATTTTAAAAGTTTGTTCCGGAAAGCATAATCCGAAGAGGTGGCATGGTGTCATCCCCGCATGGCCCGCATGAATGGATGCTGCCGATGGGCCATCGTCCCGTTGCATGGGGACGTGTTGGTCGGTGGCTGCTCCTGATCGCATTGCTTTCGGCGAAAGCGGCATGGGCCGTGGACGAACCGCTTTCCTATGAGGTGGCGTTTCGTGGCGTGGAAGGATCGCTGCTTTCGTTGCTGCAATCGGTCTCTTCTTCGGTCCGGTTGCAGGATCGCCCCCCTGCGAATCCATCATCGCTGCGGCGCCGGGCCATGGACGATCACGAAAAAATGGTGCAGGCCCTTCAATCCAGGGGATGGTTCGATGCCCGTGTGGACGTCCTTCTTCCCGACGAAAGGCCGGTCCGGACCATCCTCTTCGTTGTCGATACGGGACAACTCTATCATTTGGCCCCCCCCGGATTGCGGATCAAGCCGGTGCATGACCGATTGGGGGCAATCACCGCGGAAAGCCTGGGATTGCGCGAAGGGGCACCCGCCGAATCCGCCGTTGTCTTTTCGGCGCGGGAGGCGTTGCTGGCTCGTGTCCGTCAGTTGGGGTTTCCCCACGCCTCGCTCGGAGATCATGGACACGATCTGGATCGCGCCGCCCGTCTGTTGCATGTCGTCCTCGACCTCGACGCAGGCCCCCTGGTCCGCCTGGGACCGGTCCGGTTCTCGGGAGATGAAGGTCTGGATGCAACATTTCTGGCGCGGCATTTGTCATGGCGCCCGGGTGCGGTCTACCATCCCATGCGACTGGAACGGGCGCAGCGCACCCTCATGGGTACGGGACTGTTCTCCGCGGTGGCGGTGGAACTGGGGGCGGCCCCGCCCGAGGGCGAACTGTGGCCGGTCGATGTACGTCTGACACAGCGAAAACACAGGACCGTCTCCACCGGCGCCGGCTACAGCACCGACAAGGGAATCAACCTGAAAGGGGCCTGGGAACACCGCAATGCCTTTCAGGTCGGACAGCGCATCAAGGTAAAAACCGAGTTGGGAACCGAAGCGCAATCGGTGTTCCTGTCCCACGAAACCCCATCATTCATCAGTTCACAGCAAAAATTGACCCTTTCCGCTCAATCGGAACGCACACTCGAAGATGCCTTCGTCAGCCAGTCCATCCAGCTCGGCGCCAATCTGTTGCGCCCGGTGTTTCCTCCGGGGGGAGAGGCCAGCGTCGGCGTGGAATGGCGCATTGCCGATGTCATGGAAAAAAGTGGCGGTGGCGTCCGTTCTTCCTTTGCCACCACCGCCATTCCCATGGTGTTCAAACTTGATCGCAGCGATGATCTTCTGGATCCACGCAACGGATGGCGTTGGGCCTCGGAACTCAAACCGGTGCTGTCTCTTTCCGCCGCTGGCGAACCACATGCCCGGTTTGTCCAACGGGGCAGTTGGTATCACACCCTTTCCTCGGCGTCGCCAACCGTATTGGCTTTGCGGGGCGAAGCAGGCACGGTGATGGGGGCAAGCCATGGGGACCTTGCGGCGGATCAACGTCTTTATGCCGGGGGAAGCGGCACGTTGCGGGGGGTTGGTTATCAGTTGGCGGGACCGTTGGATGGAGAACACAAGCCGATCGGTGGCCGGTCCCTTCTGGCCCTGGGAACGGAGGTTCGCTGGTTGGCGACAGATCAGGTGGGGCTGGTCGGATTCCTGGATGCGGCGCGGAGTTACCTGGGACAGACCCCCGATGTGGGGGAAGGACTGTTGTCGGGCGCGGGAATGGGCGTCCGCTATTTGACTCCGGTTGGACCTCTGCGGTTTGATCTGGCCTTTCCCCTGCGACGCAGGGAAGAGGTGGACGATCCTTTTCAGGTCTACGTCAGCATTGGGCAGGCCTTTTAGTCATGCATCGCGCACGGATCCGTCACCGTCCCCGGAGCATTCCGACGGGAAAACGCTTGCCATGATGCGCCGTTGGAGGTATGAATACCCGTTAGTTGCCATTAACGTGATTTCCGCGGCTGATTGGGGATAAAGCCCATGAAAAAGTTTCAGATGGAATTGGCTGGACTTATCGTCGAATCGGTTCAGGAGATTTTTTCCGCCTATCTGTTCATCGAAGCAACCCCCGGCCCTGTGAAAACCAGCGTCCCTGGCGAAATCTACATCCCGCCAAAGACCGAAGTCCTGGCCATGGTCAGCTATCATGGCGCCTTCGATGGCGGGATGCATCTGGCCTCTCCCGAATATGTGGCGTGCAAACTTTCCGGCGCCTTCGCCGGAGTGGAACTGGAAACCATGAACGCCGAAGGGTGTGACGCCTTCGGGGAACTGGCCAATCTGATCGCGGGCGGGGTACAGACCCGTCTGATGGAACATCACGGCTTCGCGGAAATCACCCTGACCCCGCCAACCGTCTCGACCCAGGGACAAATCAACGGCATCTACCGGGAAGACCTGTCGAGCGTCCAGCAATACTTCAAGTTTGCCGGCGGATTGATGTTCGCCGAATGTTTTTTCATTCCACGCCTTGCCGAAATGCACCCCAATCCGTGAACTTGAAGATCATGACGGATCGCCTTCACGTTTGCCACCGCTGTTTCTGAAGCGAGGTTGACGTTTTTCCTTGAACGCGGCGACCCCCTCGCGAGACTCGGCGGTTTGATAGAAAAGCGAAACGGCATGCAGTCCCAGTTGGGACAAACCGGCCAGGTGTTGCGTGTCGGCATTGAAGGAACTCTTGGCCAAGGCCAGGGCGGTTGGCGAAAGGGCGAGGATCTCCGCACACCATCGCGCCACTTCCTCGTCCAGGCGGTCCTCGGCAACGACACGATTGACCATGCCCATTTCCATTGCCTCGGTGGCGCTGTAGCGGCGACAGAGAAACCACATTTCCCGGGCTTTTTTCTCCCCGAGAACACGCGCCATGAACGCCGTGCCGAAACCAGGATCCACCGACCCGACCCGGGGTCCGACCTGTCCGAAGACCGCCCCCTCGGAGGCGATGGTCAGATCACACAGCAAAGCAAGCACATTACCGCCTCCGATGGCAAAACCACGCACCTTGGCAATGACCGGCTTGGGTACGGCGCGAATGATCCCCTGCAACGCTTCCAAAGGCAAGCCGATAATCCCCCGGCCATCGTAGGACCCGCTGTGGGCCGATTGATCGCCACCGGTACAAAAAGCCTTGTCTCCAACCCCGGTCAGCACAATGACGCCAATATCCCGATTCCAGCCCGCGCGATCGAAGGCATGGATCATTTCCTCGCACGTCCGGGCGCGAAAGGCGTTGAGGCTTCCAGGCCGGTTGATGGCGATTGTGGCGACCCCTTCCGACTCGTGATAAAGAATATCCTGATAATCCATCGCGATTGATCCTCAAGTCCGGTTTGATTCAACCTTTCCAACAGCCCCATCCCTCGGTATATAAAGAGTCTCAAGGACCGGACACTCCGGTTGCCCGCAAGACCGTCGTGTTTCCGGCCTTGTGTCGCTCGCCGGTTGACGCCTCCGGCTGAAGTCTGGTAGCGACATCATACCCGGATCGGGCCGGAAAAAACACGCGCCGAAACACAATCGGCGCATAAGGGATGTTGCATTTTCGAAACAGGGGCTTACCATCACGAGACGTTCATACCGACATCAGCGCATCCCGAGGCAAAACATGTTATCCTGGCAGCCATGATCCAACCATCCTTCGACTCCTTCCTGCGTCTGAGCGCCCAAGGCAACGTGGTTCCCATCTATCGGGAAATCCTGGCCGATCTCGACACCCCGGTATCCGCCTTCATCAAGGTGGCGGGCGATGCCAGCTATTCCTTTCTTTTCGAGTCGGTGCTCGGGGGAGAGAAATGGGGACGGTACAGTTTTCTGGGACTCGATCCGGCGGCGATCTTCCTGGCCTTTCCCAACCGGGTGGAAATTCGCTGGCGCAACCGGCCCAAGGAGGTATTCACCTCGGGTCAGCCGGTGCGCATTCTCGAATCGCTGATGCGCCGGTTCACCCCTGTCGAGGTTCCCGGTCTGCCCCGTTTCCATGGCGGGGCCGTCGGGTATTTTGGATACGACATGATCCGTTCCTTCGAACGGGTCCCCGACAACAACCCCGATACCCTGGGGACTCCGGACGCCATTTTCATGTTGTCGGACATGGTCATTCTTTTCGACAATCTGGCGGGAAGGATCAAGGTGGTCGTCAATCTGTTCATCGACCCCCGCGACGATATCGTCACGCTTTACGCCGATGCCGTGACCCGCATCAACCAAATGGTCACCAACCTGCGCAATGCCCCATCGCGACCGAAGCCCACTGCCCGAGGCCCGCGGATTCACGAAGATGCGTTTCGTCATGAAATGTCCAAATCCACCTTCGAGGCGGCGGTCGAAAAGGCCAAGGAATACATTCGCGCCGGCGACATTTTTCAGGTCGTCCTGTCGCAAAGGCTTTCCATCCCCTTTGCCCATTCTCCCTTGTCGCTCTACCGGGCGTTACGGGCGACCAATCCATCGCCCTACATGTTTCTCCTGAATTTTGGCGACTTTTCCCTGGTCGGCTCCAGTCCCGAGATTCTTGTCCGGCAGGAGGGAACGACCGTCACCGTGCGTCCCATCGCCGGAACCCGGCGCCGTGGTGAAAACGAAGACCGTGATCTGGTCCTGGAACAGGAACTCCTCGCTGATCCCAAGGAACTGGCGGAACATATCATGCTTGTCGATCTGGGACGCAACGATCTGGGACGGGTCGCGGTCCATGGATCGGTCCGGGTCACGGAACGTCTGGTCATCGAACGATATTCCCAGGTCATGCACATCGTGTCCAATGTCGAAGCGACCCTGAAACCGGGATTGACCCCATTCGATGTCGTCGCGGCCACTTTTCCGGCGGGCACGGTCAGTGGCGCCCCGAAAATCAGGGCCATGGAGATTATCGACGAACTGGAAGTGTCACGCCGGGGGCCCTACGCGGGAACGGTCGGATACGTGTCCTTCTCCGGCAACATGGATCTGGCCATCACCATTCGCACCGCCATCATCAAGAACGGGACCCTTCATGTCCAGGCAGGGGCGGGCATCGTCGCCGACTCCATACCGGAACGGGAATACGAGGAAACACGCGAAAAGGCCCGAGCCATTTTTCGCGCCGTCGATATGGTTCAACAGGGACTGGAGTGACCGGCATGCTCCTGATGATCGACAATTACGATTCCTTCACCTACAACCTGGTTCAATATTTCGGCGAACTCGGATCGGAAGTCCTGGTCAAGCGCAATGACGAAATCACGGTCGAGGACGTGATCCGTCTTGCCCCCAGTCACATCGTCATCTCCCCCGGACCTGGCAATCCCGATCAGGCGGGGATCACCCTGGAACTCATTCGCCGGTTGTCGGGCATGATTCCGATTCTCGGTGTCTGTCTGGGTCATCAGGCGATGGGACAGGTCTTTGGCGGTCGGGTAGTGCGTGCGCCGACACTCATGCACGGGAAGACCTCGCGCATCTACCATGAAGCCACCGATCTGTTCCTGAATCTCCCCTCGCCGTTCAACGCCACCCGTTATCATTCACTCATCGTCGAGAAAACGACTTTTCCCGAATGTCTGGACATCACCGCCTGGACCGACGATGGTTTGATCATGGGGTTGCGGCACAAAACCATGCCGGTCCATGGCGTTCAGTTTCATCCCGAATCGATCCTGACCGAGCACGGGCATGCCTTGTTGAAAAACTTTCTCGATACGTCCCAAGGATTTGAAGGACGGCCCAGATCATGAACATGCACCTGGCGATTTCGCGTCTGATCGAACGACACAATCTGTCTCAGGAAGAGGCGCGGCAGGTCATGGAACGGATCATGGCGGGCGAGGCGACCTCGGCCCAGATCGCCGCTTTTGCCGTCGCGCTGCGGATGAAGGGAGAAACGGTCGATGAACTTGCGGGCGCGGCCCAGGCGATGCGTGAAAAGGCAACCCGGGTGACGACCGCGGCAACCCCGTTGATCGATACCTGCGGCACCGGCGGCGATGGCCGGGGAACCTTCAACATTTCCACGACCGCCGCTTTTGTCGTGGCTGCCTGTGGTGTCACGGTCGCCAAACATGGCAACAGTTCCATTTCCTCCAAATGCGGGTCGGCGGATCTGCTTCGCGCCCTGGGGGTTGGCATCGAGGTGTCTCCCGCCACGGTAGCGCGTTGCCTGGAGGGTGCGGGGATTGGTTTTCTGTTCGCCCCGCGCCATCATGGGGCCATGAAGCATGCGGCGCAACCGCGGAAGGAGTTGGGAGTTCGCACCCTGTTCAATCTTCTGGGGCCCCTGACCAATCCCGCTTCCGCCACCTGCCAACTGATGGGTGTGTTCGATGGACGATGGACGGAACCGCTCGCTCATGTTCTGGGCCGTTTGGGCGTGCGGCGCGCCCTGGTGGTTCACGGGCTGGACGGTCTGGATGAACTGACCACGACTGCCGGCAACATTGTCTCGGAACTCAGGAGGGATGGCACGGTGGAAACCCGGACGGTCGAACCCGAGGAGTGGGGCCTCGCCCGGGCTTCCCTCGAAGCGTTGTCGGGAGGCGATGTCGCCGAAAACGTGACCATTACCCGGGAGATCCTTTCCGGAACCCGCGGTCCCAGACGGGACATCGTGGTACTCAACGCAGGCGCAGCCCTGTATGTCGCCGATGCCGCCGTGGACATCGTCTCCGGCATGGAACGGGCAGCCCAGGCCATCGACAGTGGCGAGGCATCGCGAAAATTGAATCTTCTCATTTCGCTGACCGGGACAAAACACGGACAATAACGAGGAAGACATGAACACCCGTGGCAGCGTTCTCGACCGCATCATGGCCACCAAACGCGACGAAGTGGCCCGCAGCCGGGCTGCGATCTCCGAAGAGGAACTGCTGCGACGCATTTCCGATCTGGAAGCGGTGCGGGGATTTTCCTCGACCCTCCAAAACGCGATGAATCGGCAGCATGGGGCCATCATCGCGGAAATCAAGCGGGCATCGCCATCGAAAGGGACAATCTTTCCCGAGAATTTGGCCCCCTTCGATCCGGCATCCATTGGAAAAGGATACCAGGATCATGGCGCCGCCTGTCTTTCCTGCCTGACCGACAGGGATTATTTTCGTGGATCGGATGAATTTCTTCCTCTATTGCGTCAACAGGTGCCTCTTCCGGTGTTACGCAAGGATTTTCTGTACGATCCCTATCAGGTCGTGCAATCGCGCGCCCTGGGCGCCGATGCCATTTTGCTGATCATGGCCGTCTTGTCACCTGCCCAGGCATTGGAACTGGAAGCGGCAGCCCTGGAGGTCGGTCTGGATGTCCTGGTTGAAATTCATGATGAAACGGAACTGGAAGCGGCCCATGATCTTGCATCGCCGCTCATTGGCATCAACAACCGCAACCTGAAATCGTTTGAAACCTCTTTGGATCGATGCCTGGAGCTGGCGCACAGAATCGAACCCGGTCGCATCGTGGTTGCCGAAAGTGGCATCGCGACCGGTCAGGACCTGGCGCGATTGCTGGCCAACGGCATTCGCGCCTTTCTTATCGGCACGGCCTTCATGCACCATCCCGACCCTGGGGCGGCCCTGGGGCGGCTGGTAGCGGATGTTTGTACTCACTGAATTTGGCCATTCTATGTGAGACATGGGCCAGGGTATCAAAAAGAAGGCAATTGTCGAATTCCATCCGAGGCGGAACAGAATTGGCCGCTGTATTTCTTACGGTTGGGTGCAACCGGTATTTGCTCACCGTTGGCTATAAAGCTCTCCTTGGCAAGTTTCCACGCTGCATCCAGTTCGGCAATAGCATTTTCTGGAGAGTCGCCAAACGCGGAGATGGTCGGCATCTCGACAAGACGGGCGATCCAATCACCATCGGCATCTTCCCAGGTTTCCAAGCTATAGCCGTCAAACCTGTCTTTGTTGTTCATGGCATCATTCCTCAATTAATTTAAGGGCCTGCCTGACCTGATAACCTTTTGCCATTCCGTCACGATTTTGGACAGAAATACGTTGGCCTTTGGGTGCGATAAAAATCATGTGGCTTCCTGATTGTCGGTCGAGGCGAAAGCCGAGGCCATTGAGCAAAGTCTCGAAGTCGCGGAATGAGACTCCGTCAGAGTTTCGTTTTGCCAAAACAAGTATCTTATCGATTTTTCTCATGCTGGTACTATATCAGGCGAAGGATTCCTGGTCATTCATCCGTAACAAATCTGGAATCATTGATTCGATTCTTGCTGATAGATCTTCCATCGTTGCCGCCTCGGTGACCAACCCTGGAATATCAGAATCCTCGACATACCAGACATTGGCCTCGGAATCCCATACAGCTCTAATCTTGAACGCTCCTGAAGAACGGTGTTTCCGTTTTCGGCTCATTGCTTAGGACTTCCCGTTCAGTCGTTATTGCATCGCCCGGTGAAAAATTTCAGCATGCCCAATTTTGACACCAAACGACGGAAACTGTCACCAGGAATTCTTCAGGCCCCTGACTCGCTTGGACGCCAAATCCAAAATTATGTAAGTATTTGTTTTATTTGGTAGCGGGGGGGGGACTTGAACCCCCGACACACGGATTATGAATCCGTTGCTCTGACCAACTGAGCTACCCCGCCCTGGGGAGGACCTGTCATCATCCGGTCCTGTTTGAATGGTATTTTCGGAAAAACGTCCCCAAGGAAACCCGCACCGGAACGTTTTTTCGAAGCCGCTGATTTTCGTGGGAAGTGGGTTCGTTGTCAACCCCTTCAAACACCGTTCGCTTCAATTTTCGGTCTGCCCCCCGTCAACCCCGGTTTGGCACCCCCTTCGCTGATCCGCCAGACTTCATCCCTTCCGGTTCCATCTTCCCATTCCGGCTATTTTTCGGAGGGCTTGACCAGATAGAACTGAATCGCCCGTACCACACCCCGTGCAAGATGAACCACCCCCCTGGGACGAATTCCGGGAAATATTCTGGAACTCAGAATGTAGGCGATATAAATGGTTCCAAAAAAAGAATAAAACCGGGGAAGGTTGATGTAGGTCATACGTTTCAGGATGGGAACCAGAAACGCCGGCGCTCTGCAAATCAATGGACCAAGAAAACACAAATTGCGCTGGATCACTTTCTCCCGATCCGTGTAACTGTTGAGCATCGACGTGCCATACGGCGAAAGTTCCGAGAAATTGTATTCCTTGTCCAAAACCCCAAGACTCTGGGCATATTCGGTCAATTCAGTCCGTGGATAAGGGGCGAAAATCGTGAACTGATTGGTCGTGGCCTTCAGGGATCGCGCCATCATGACCGATTGAAAGTCCTCGTCCAACGTTGTTCCGGGAATGCCCAGAATGGTGTTCGAGGTGATGTGCAAACCATGTTTTCGGGCAATGGCAAATCCTTCCCGGACCTTCTCGTCGGACATTTCCCGTTTCAAGACCACATCCCGCAACCTTTCGTTTCCCGCCTCCAGTGACATGCCCACCGACCAACAACCTGCCTGCGCCAACAACGCAGCGACCCTCTCGGTGATGACATCGGCGCGGATCAGGCAATAGAAAGGGATGCCAATCTCCTTCGAATATCGTTCAGCGAATTCCACCAGCCAGGGATCGTCCCGTTTCCAGACAAAAGAATCATCCTGGAAACGAATAAAACGAACTTCTGGATATTCCTGGCATACATGCTTGATCTCCGACAACACGGATTCCACACTCCGGCGACGAAAAAGATTGCGCCCCTCACCCTTGAACATGTTGTTGTAAAGATGGTTGAAACAATAGGTGCATTTGAATGGACATCCCTTCTGCGTCATGAAGGAACGCATGCCCGAATGGATCAGCTCCGGATCGGTTTCAAAGAAAATCCGTCGATCCGGAAAAGGAAGGGAATCAAGGTCGTCCACGACCTCCTTGATCAGCGTGCGCTGGGTCGGTGTGATCAGGTTGGGAATGCCATCCAGACTCTTTCCCGAGGCAACCGCCTCGATGATTCTCAAGATGGCCCAATCGCCCTCGCCCTGACAGACGGCATCCAGACGCAGTTGATCCATCACCTCCGGAAAAAAAGTCGGATGCGCCCCGCCCATCACCCGAACAATCTTTTTTCCTGTACAGACCGACCATTCCCGAACCTTGACATCGTTATCGGCAAAAAATTGCGCATCCGGACTCATGGTGGAATAACCCACAATGTCGGGTTGAAATCCATCCAGGCTGGCCACGATGTCATGATTGTTCAAGGCCATCATGTGTACCGTATGTCCCGAACGCTTGCAGATGGCGCTCAAGGCCATGATTCCAAGGGGTTCCCCAAAACTGAGATCGGCGACGACAAATAACACTTTCATGGCAGACGGCCTGTTTTTCTTCGCAAGAAGGCGTTCATATTCGTTCAGACGGTATTCAGTCTGTATTCAATCAACTTCATGGTACACGAATATTGACGGCGTAAATAAGATTGACATGGTGAAATGGAACACCTGTTGGATACCAGAACTCGCTGCGATCAGGAAAGAAATGCCGAATGAACGCCAAAAGCTGGGTACACGAATTGACATGATCCCGGGCAACGATATAATCCCAATCAAAACCTTTCTTCATGAAAGTACGCCGTGTCGTCACATATCGTCCCATATTCCATGCCAGACCGCCCTCCGTGGGGATGGCAATGCTCATGATGCCACCTGGCTTGAGGACACGGGTCCACTCCTTCAATACGCGATAAGGTTCGGGAACATGCTCAAGATTGTAGATGGAAATCAATCGGTCAAAAGAGTGGTCCGCCACATCCATATGACGGCAATCCAAAGGGATAAACGTCAGACGGCTGTTTGAGGCATACCGCCTTTGCGCCTGTTCAAGAATGTCCGTATTGACATCGGTCAGAACATATTCATCATATTGATGCCGGACATGGGGAACATGTTCCCCCGCACCGGCGCCGACCTCCAACACGCGACCCAGTTTCATCCCAGGCGTCAAGGGACGTTCCACCAGACGGTGGCCCGCGTTCTGGATGTGCCGAATCAACGAATTTCCCTCATAGAATACCTCATGATAATGCACGGCGAATTCATTTTGATAACGCAACCATACTTTGTCCTCATTCAAGTTTCTTGGACTCATATCATCCCGCCCTTTGATGACCACCATGTTCCATCGTACCCTGCCCCGACTCGATTCACCGTGGACCCGACCGGGCGCCAAGACAGAGAATATGAATATGTCCCTTCATCCATGAGGCCAACAACAGGTCTTCCACGACAAAGAAAAAATGAAGCACCGGAAACAGGGTTCTGTAAAACCTGAACAGCAGACTGTTTTGCACACCCATGATATCGGCGTGTTCCTTGAGGGCATTTTTCTTGAAATAAACCCATTTCAACAGGTCCATGGCCAACTCTGAAAGAAGCACCATGGAAAAACCATGGTAGAGCACCTCCAATGGCAGAGGCATGTACAATGCCTCCAGGTCCGCCCTGGAATAACCCATGCGGAAATGGTATTCCCCCCCCTCGGGATCGTCATGGCCCATGTTGCGCAAACGGCTGGTCGCCCGGATTCCTTCCAGGGCAGGAACCGTGATCAAGATGCGCCCCCCTGGCTTGAGAATCCGCGCCATCTCCTTCAGCGCCGCGGCGTCCAGTCCCTGGGGCAGGTGTTCCAATACCTCGGAACAAATGATCAAATCAAAGCTGGCATCCCGAAAAGCCAGGCGATCCACACGGCCACGGACCATCCAGCCAATCTTCCGCTCCCGGTTGGCCTCCAGCGAGGCCATGTCACAATCAACCCCCACGCATTGATAGCCCTGCCCCAACATCTCGCTGAGGTAACCCAGACCACAGCCCACATCCAGCAAACGCCCCCCTGTCGTCCGCGGCAGAAACCGTTTCAGACGGGCCAAACGCAGCCGGGAATGGATCGAAAAATGAAGAGGATGCGCAGAATGCGCGGATGGGGAGGATGCGCTGGGCATCAAAACCTCCTGAACAGTCCTCGTTAAAGTTTGCAACAGCGCGCACACGCCGGAAACATGCCATTTTTAAGGCGCAGGCGAAATTTTTTCATGGTTTCATTGTTCCATAAATGGAACGGATCCCCCTCCATGACATTCCCCAGTTCCAGATAGATTTTCGAACAGGGATACAACCTGCCATCGGCGTCCAGCAACATGCCGCGCCAGGCAAACAGACATTTGCGCGTGGAATGGAACGGTTCCATGGAATACCAATGCCGGGTCTCCTCCGGTGTCAGATCGGGGGCCCATTGCACCGGGATTCCCGGCAATTCCCGTCCCAGGCGTTCCCGGAAACGGATGATCCGCTCCGCCATGGCGGCCATGGGTTCGGTCTGTACCACCTCGTTGGTATTCGCCTTGACCGCAAAAAGGGCATCGATCACCTTTGGCTGGGCCGCGAACTCGCCAGGCAATAAATAATTGTAATGTTGAATGCGCAGACCATCCAGACCATGCTTTTTGACCAGTTCCACCGCATGATCGATCTCCGTCAACGCCCTGGGGGTAATGGTATAGTTGAGGATGATCTCCGTTTTGCCACGGTTGTCGGCAAACCGGGACAGATTGTCAATGAAATGCCGATAGGCCAAAGGAGAACAGGCCACCCTGGCATGGGATTGGGGATCGCCAAGCAAGGTAAAGTCGATATAATCCAGGCCCAGTTCCACCAAACGTTCCATGACGCCGGGGCGCATCAGGGTGCCATTGGTGAAAATCTGTACCGGCAATCGTTTTGACTTGGCATAGGCGACCATCGCCACCAGATCGGGATGGGTAAACGGTTCCCCGCCCGAAAGAATGACGCAGGGATGTTTGGCGGCGACCCGGTCGATGAACCGCCGATAAACCTCCAAAGGCAGAATATGACGGGTCTTGAGTTCCTCGTGAAAATAACACATCTCGCAACGAATATTGCACTGATGCGTTATGGCGATCGTGACGTTGGTGACCGATTCAATGGGAAACGGATTGAGAAAATAATCCACCGGAAACAACACCGCCTGCTTGAGCACAGTAGAAAGGGGATACATACGCTTGAAATAGCGGATACGCCGATAGACATTGTACATGATCCGCAACCGTTCCCCGAATCCAGGCATGTCCATGGTCCCCTCACTTGCGTTTCCAATGGGAAATCAACCGTATGACCGTGCGATAAAGATAAAACTCCACCATGAAATGATGCAGATTGAATCTTAACCGGAACAGGGCGATGGGTTTGTAAAGGCGGGAGGCCAGGCGTACAAATCGATAGAACAGGGTGTAATTGCCCCTGGATTCCTTGATCAGTTTGTCGTCGATGACAAAAGCGGCCATCTGCAACAGTTTGACCATGTTATCGAAACGGTCGGAATACCAGGGATGGCGTATTTTCCGGACACAGTCGAAGGTATCCATTTCGATCCAATCATCCAGGGTCTTCGGCCCCTGGTAATTGAATCGGTTTTCCGCCTCCTCCAGCATGACCGAACCGGGGATGGGTTTCCAGTCGCTGCCGATACCGAAATAGGCCTGGGGATTTTCCTTGAGCATTTGCAGCACGACATCCTTGGTTTCCACCAGATCGGCATACCGTTCCCCTGGGGTTCCATAGATGAAATTGTAGTGAGGAATCAGGTGTGGATGACGGGCCAGCTTCTGGTTGACGCGCAGAATTTGTTCCCTGGAAATCCCTTTTTGCATCCGTTGCAAAATCCGATCGCTGGCCGACTCCACCCCGACCATGATGACACGTCCCCCAGCCGCCACCATGAGTTCGAGAAATTCATCGTCCATGCGGTCGATTTCATTGATACGCGCCCCGCGAAACTCCAGATGGACATGAATCCCCAACTGGATCATCTTCTCGAAGATGCGCTGCATGCGCTTGATATTGACAAAACTTGTGTCATCGATAATACTTAGATGGGTGACTTCGTAGTGTTTGATCAAATACTGTATGTGTTCGATCACCTCGTCTTCGGGATCCGGCAGCCATTTCTTGCCGTTGATCTCTTTGTACATGGCGGGACTGACGCAAAAGGTGCATTTGTAGGGACAGCCCACGGCGGTAAACAGTGGAAAAAGCCTTTGTTTCTCCCCCTTGTAGACCCGTTGATACCCCTCGTGCCGCACATTGACGAGGTCATAGGGAATATCCCGAAAATTGAGTCGTTCAAAATGACTGGACCGGGGATTGTGTACCGGATGGCCCTGGGCATCCTTGAAGGAAATTCCCTGAATGGCGGAAAAATCTCCATGCCCCGACCTCAAGGCCTCGATGAGTTCGGCCAGCGCCCGGGAACCATCGCCACGTACCAGAAAATCGATGAACGGTTCCGCCACCGTCTCCGGCAACACCGTGGCATGCGGCCCACCCCAGACCACGGGAATGTCGGCATTGAACTCCTTGACATGACGTGAGATTTCCCGGGCACAGTCCAGTGGCAGGCCGGTCATGACCGAAATGCCGACCAGACGAACCCCCTGTTGCAGGATGGGATCGATGACCTTGCGCCAATCCCCCGGTTCCAGACGCAGGTCGATCAGTTTCACATCATATCCGCGTTTTACCGCATCGGTGGCGGCGTAGATGATACTCAACGGCAACTCGACAATGATGGAATCCATACTGCCGAGACGGGGATAAAGAAGAAGGGCATCCATCATGATGCGTGTGACTCCCAAGGTCTGGCATCGTCAATAAAGACCTTGAACCATAACTCCAGCATGGCGATGGCCACCAGTTGGCGATAGGCAAGCATGCTGCCGTGGGAAAACCAGCGAAACAACGCTTCCAGGTAGGTCCACTGGAAAATCCCCCGATTCGCCATCGATTCCTTGTTGAGAAGATCGTGACACCAGAGCAAAAAATGGCTGCGCATCGCCGTCGTCAGGGGCATATAGAAAGCCTGTTTGCCCTTTTCCCGCAAATGTTCGGGGAAACGGCGTTCAATCATGGCCCGCAACACCTCCTTGTTGCGGCTGCGGTTGAATTTGGCCTCCCGAGGCAGATTGAGGGCGAATTCGACCAGGCGGTAGTCAAGAAAAGGGCTGCGGTTTTCCACCGCGTGGGCCATGTTGAGTTTATCCAACCGAAACAGGACACTGAACGGAATCCAATACTTCACATCCAGCAACGAGATCCGGGAAATAAACTCAAACCCGTCCCCATCATCCAGGTCCCGCTCAAAACATTGGGCAAGAGGGACATCATCCCATTGTTGGCGAAACTCCGGAAGAATGGCTGCCATTTTATCTTCCGGGGTCAGGCAGGCGGTAATGTGTTCGTAAAAGTCGCCGAACCGTCCCGCATGGCGCAGGGATTGAACCAGCTTCAGTTTTTCACGCGGACCAAAACGGTCGGGATAATCGAAAAAACGGTCGATCAGCGCCGCGGGCGCCAGACGGGTCAGCCAGGTCAGGGCAGAACGCATCCCAGGCGTCGAGAACAGGGGTTCATGCCGCTGCCGCAGCATCATCAATCGTTGATGAAAATAACCATTGAAAATTTCGTCCGCTCCGTCCCCGGTCAGAACCACCGAAAGTTTTTTCTTCGCCTCCCTGGCCAAAATCCAGGAAGGAAGCGACAACAGGTCACCAAAGGGTTCATCCAGATGGTAGACCATCTCCGGCAATGTATGGAACAGATCCCCTTCAACCGTGATCGGATTGAATTCAAACCCCAAGAAGTCGGCCACCTGTCGCGCCCGGGGATGCTCGTTGTAGCGGTAATCGAAGCCGACGGAAAAAGAAATTTTCTTGCCGCTCATCTGACGACTCATGGACGCAGCGACGGCGGCGGAATCGACGCCACCACTCAAGTAGAGTCCAAGCGGCACGTCGCTTTGCAACCGCAAGCGGACGGCATCATCGAACAATTCCTCGAACCGGTCCACCGTTTCGGGTCCATAACTTGAACCCGGCGACGGCGCGGGATGCCAATACCGGAAAATGCGGATCCGTCCCTCCCGCCGCACCAGCATGTGCGCCGGTTGCAGTTTTTTGAACGATTTAAAAATGGTACGTGGCGCGGGCACATGGCGAAAGGCAAGGTAATGTTCCACCGCGACCGGATCCACCTCACGGGTCATCCACGGAAAGCGCAACAAGGTATGCATTTCCGAGGCGAAAAGAAACCGTGGTCCCTGTTCACCATAATAAAACGGTTTTTTGCCAAACCGATCCACGGCCGCCACCAGTTGACCGGCGCGCCGGTCCCACAGGGCAAAGGCAAACATGCCGTTGACCCCGTCAAGCAACCGCTCTCCCAACTCTTCATAAAGGTGCAACAGCACCTCACAGTCGCTATCGGATACGAAACGATGCCCCCGTTCCTTCAACCCTGCCGTCAGTTGCCGGTAATTGTAGATTTCGCCGTTGGCGACCAAAACCAGGGATCCATCTTCGTTGAACAACGGTTGGTTGCCGGAACTGGACAGGTCGATGATGGTCAGACGCCGGTGTCCCAGGGCCATCCCTTCCTCGCGAAACGCACCCCCGGCATCGGGACCGCGATGGAAGAGGGCCTGGGTCATCGCCGCGAAAAGGGCAAAATCCTCATGATCGGGACTGAACAGCCCTGTTATGCCACACACATCACCCCTCCTTGGCCACCGCATGGACCAGGCGGACTTCCGCCAGGCGCCAGGCGCCATCCAGGACATAGACCTTTTCAAGGTCCAACCGTTCCAACAATTGTGGCAAATGGACGATATTCTCGCCAATGGACCGTTTTTCGATGAAGGAGTGATCCCGGGCTTCCAGAAAATGGATGCGGTTGCCGCGGAGCGGAGTTTTGAACAAAAGCCGGTCCCGGATGCATACCTTCCCTGCGGACAGCTTGAGACGTCGTTCCAGGGTCCAGGGAGCGGACCGCCCCCCCAGATTGGCCGACGATTGATTGAGGGCGCTCCCCTTTCGCCGACGGATCCAATCAATCCCCTTGCGGGTCAGACGCGACCCCAGGGCGGTGGAAGAAGCCAGACGCAATACCAGACGCGCCATGAACGAAGGGATGAATTTCTTGACCCGGGGCAACGGGGCCAACACGAACGGCTGGCCCTGTTCCACCCCGAAATGCAGGTGACGGTCATAGGTCATGTTGGTGGCCGAACCCCGGTCCAGATCGAGGGCGTAGCCAAAATCGGCGACCGAACCCAACGTATCGGGAGAAAACAATCGTGTCACCCCCCCGGCGACCGCGGCAAAAATGCCGGAACCGGCGCCGACATGAAAACGGATCAGGGCCGAATCCTTGAACAGGACCGGTTCCGCCATCGGATCCTCCATCGAGGCCCCCCTGGCCAGGGGAACCGCCTCTCCTTCGGGAGGGGCTATGGTTTGGCGCCTTTGGTAATAATCATGGGCCAGAAGCGTTTGAAACGCCCAGCGCGGCAGGCGCAAATCATCACCCAGCGTATTGGCGAAGCCTTTGAATCCGGTTTCCATCCTTGCGAAACGGTGATAAAGCCAAGCCGCCTGCCGGGAATAAGGCGACAATAAAATCACGGCGATGCGGGAAAGATAGGGATTATGGCAGACGCCATATTCTTCACCGATCGTCAAATCGGGATGAACCCATTGGCAGGCGAATTCGAAAGCGCGGACAAAAGGGGCGATGGCCGACCAGTCGTTCCACAAATCCATGGCCATGGCGACGAATTCCACCGTCAGAAAGGTGTACCCCACATCCATGTGCCCCACCTCGGGAAACCATCCTTCGGTGGTTTGCGTCCGGAGGATGGACTGAAGTTTGTCACGGGCATTTGCGGTCAGGGCGGCATCATCCAGGACATGCCCCGCCCACGCCAGCGCCGCCACGCCGACCGCCTGGTGGTTGGTTTTGAACAAATCCTGCCGTCCCTTCAGCCAGTGCGCGGTCGCGGCCAGTTTTTCCCGGGCATGGCGCACCAGTTCCGGCGGCAATACCCCCCCCACCTCCGCCAGGGTACGGGCCACGGCATGACAGGAGAACGCAGCCGCGGCAAAAGCCCGCTCTCCCTTGTACCATTCGTCCATGGAACCATCGCCATACTGGTTGGCGCACCAGAAACCAAGCTGTGCCGCCACGGTCGCCAACAGTTGCGGATCCCCTCGCCATGGAGAACCGGGATATTCCCGGACATACAGCAGGGCCAAAGGCAGCATCGCCTCCTGACGACGCATGTCGGAAATCTCCGAGGTCTTGTCGCGCCAATAGGCCAGATGCATCGACCCCCACGTCGGCGAAAGGGGATCACGATCCATCTGCCCCATCAATCGCGGTACCGCCCGATAAAGAAATTCGAGGGGCTGCCTCAGGTCCTTCATGAACCGGGCGCTCCAGGTTCCACCGCGGAGGAAACAGGCGGGTTGCACTTTTCCCCGGAATCGAACCCCTCGACACAGCGAATGGGCTTTTGCCCGGCATGGCCCAGATGGAGGTAGAACGTCAATTCTCCCAGCAATCCAAACGCGAGAAACATGAACCCGACCACCATCATGAACGGAGAAAGCAACCAGATGGGATGGGATTGCAGCAGACCTTCCTGATGCCCCATCAAAAAGGAAACAAAATGCATCAGCATGAACACACCGCCCCAAAAGATGGAAAACACGATGCAGATCATGCTATAGGCACCAAAGAAATAGAGCGGCGACTGCACATATCGGGTCAGGAAAAACACCGTGAGAAAATCCATGAGTCCGGTAAACATGCGGCTGGTACCAAACTTGGAACGACCAAAACGCCGTGGCGCATGTTCGATGGGCACCTCGCCGACGCGATAACCCCGATTGGCCATAAGCACCAGGATATAACGATGCAACTGGCCATACAACGGCAATTCCTGCAAGCATTCCCGGCGGATCAACTTGAACCCGCAATTGAAATCCCGGATGGGAATCTTGGAAAACCGGCGCACGATGCGATTGAAAAGACGCGAGGGAAGGGTCTTGGTCAACGGATCCTGGCGATTGAACTTCCATCCCGTCACCACATCCAGATTTTGTTCTCTCATGGCTTGGAGAAGTTTGGGGATCTCTTCCGGTTGATCCTGAAGATCGGTGTCCATCATCACGACCAGTTCATGTTGCGCCAACCCGAAACCCGCCTTCAAGGCATTGGATTTTCCCTGGTTGATCCGGAAATGGACTGCCTTCACGATCCCCGGATGCGCCCGCACCAGTTGGCTGATGATCTCGGTAGAACCATCATGACTGCCATCGTTGATGAAAATCACCTCATGCGGTCCAATATCGTCGAGCACGGGCAACAGCCGCGCCACCAGGGGATCGAGGGTCTGGGCTTCGTTGAAAACCGGAAGTACGACACTGATCCTGGTTTCTTTCAGTTCAGAGTCTGACATATTCATTCCTTGGGGAACCGATGAACGATGAAGTCCGTCTTGACAATCACGCTCCGTTACGGATTTCCCCGACATGGGGAGGCCAGGAACCAGAAAATATATGAACGATCAAAAAAACACCAAGGAAGGAAACCATGACGGAACAATACAGGAAAAAACAACAACCCCACCAAATTTCACGTTCCTGGACGGGAAAGCTGGACGTTGACCATCATGCCCAGATGCCGATCAATCATACGGTACAGGAAACGCGGCATGACCTTGTGCAGGTGAATCGGGCCAAGATAGAGAAATCTGAATGGGAAGTGACTGCGGGACATACGTTCGATACGAAAACTGGAAAACAATTGCCGCAATTCCTCGTTGGTATAAAAACGTCCGATGGGATTGGTCGGACCATCCATGAATCGATAAAATTGCTCGTAATCTTCAGTATGCTGAATACCATCGCGTTTGGCCGGGGCCTTGAGCAGAAGGCGCAAGAAAAAGGTGGCGATGGGAAACAAAACCGGATTGAAGAAGAACAGCTTTCCATACAGGCTGATAAAGGCCGTGCCACCCGGCTTGATGACCCGCCACGCTTCCGCGACTCCTTTCTCCGTGTCCGGAATGTGGTGCAACACGCCAATGGAGGTGACCCGGTCAATGACCCCGGTCTGGAAAGGAAGATATTGGGCATCGGCCATGATCGCCATTCCGTTGGCAAGCCCATAGGTACGCAAGGCTTCCCGGGTGCTGATGGCGGCCTTTTCGGTAAAATCGACCCCCATCGAAAAAGCCCCATGCTTGGCCGCTTGTTTGACCACCCATCCAGAGCCGGAACCAATATCCAAGGTAACCAACCCGTGAAGGCTCGCAAAACGGTATTCATCCATGCAGAACATGTCCACCTCTTCCTGGCGCCACACATCCTGGGCCTCATAATATTCCCTGGAATAAAGGGGATTGGTGGCCTCATATTGAAAATGAGGGCTGTCCTCCCAATGTTCCTTGGCCTGGGCCAGCAAAGAATCGTCCACCGTGAGAAAGCGGGGAATGTCGTCGATGATGGGATAGTCTCGCCGACATGAATCGCAGGAATAACGCCTGCTCTGTGGCGTGTCAACCAGGGTCAACGTTCCCTTGCATTGTGGACACGCGATCCATTGGGTGACTTTTTGAAAATCGAACATACCATTACCTTTCGACGGACCCGGAGAGGTAGGTGAACCAGTTCTTTGATCAACGGTATTCCTGTAAAAAGGCAGAACATCATTTTTTCGGAAGATCTTACTTGGCAATACTTCCCATACTCCTGGGAAATGGATTCGTTGTCAACTTCTTCAAACACCGTTCGGATCAATTTTCGGTCTGCCCCATGGCATCCGGGTCCCAGGATTTGATCACCGGAACCGCCAGGCCCAGTTTGGCGACCCGCTCGCTCATCCGCCGGGCTTCATCCTTGGAAACATAGGGACCAAAAAACACCTTCTTGACCGGCATGTCCGCCTCGATCTTGACCATGCGCAACGGTTTGACCCCCAGGGTCTGCGCCTTTTCCATGTCATGAACCGCAAACCCCAGCAGCAACGACCGACTCAAGGAAAGAATGAATCCTTCCCAGGTCTCCTCCACCGCGACATCATATCCATTGCTCTTGAGGACCGTCTCCATGACCTTGGCATCCTCCAACCGGGAGTACGGTCCCGCCTGCACATTGTTCAATCGGACACTCTCCTCCTTCACACCCACCCGCGGTTCGAGTCCATTCTCCCGCATGCGGGTCAGGAGGCTCTCCATCCCCATCTCCAGAACAAAACTGCCCACCTGAACGACATAACGTCCATGTTCTTCATCGACTCTGGCGACCACTTTCTTTTCGGGCCTGGCAGTCTCCGCGGGAGGCGGCGTCACCGGTGGTTCTTTTTTTTCGTCCTTCACCGGGGGAACGGGTACCGGCTCCAAAACCTTCACCTCCGGTTTTGGTTTTTCCATGGCCGGCCTGGCCGCGACAGTCGCCTTGGCCGCATCCTTTCCGACCGGTTCACCAATGACCCGGGCCGTGGCAATGTCCGGCAGAGGATACCGTTTTCCAGGCATCAGGGGACCCGACCAGACCTCCGTATCGGGCGTTGACGATAAAATCAGTTTGCTGAAGTAGCCCAGATTACCCATCAACAGCAACAAGGCCATCGTCCAGGCAAACAATCCCATGATTCCGGAAACACGAGAAGACACGCTGACTTCCTTTAACAGTTCCGCTCGTACAGCAGTCGCAGACCGTTCAACGTCAAAAATTCATCGACCATCTCCACCCGCTTGCTCTCGGTCGCCATCAAACGCGCCAGCCCACCCGTGGCAATCACCCGGACGGGCGCATATCCCGATTCCTCGATCATCCGGTCGATCAATCCATCGACCAACCCCACATAGCCCCAGAACAATCCCGACTGCATCGATCCGACCGTATCCCTGCCGACGACCACCTTGGGTTTGGCCAGCTCGATCCGGGGCAGTTTTGCCGTTTTCTCCGACAACGCATCCATCGACAGCCCCAATCCCGGCGCGATCGCCCCCCCCATGTAATCGCCGTTCGGACCCACCAGATCGAATGTCGTCGCCGTCCCGAAATCGACGACGATCGCCGCCGCCTTCAGGGAATCGAACGCCGCCACCGCATTGACGATGCGATCCGCTCCCACCTCGCGCGGATTGTTGTAGCGTATGGTCATCCCCGTCTTGATGCCCGGCCCCACGATCATCGGATGAATATTCAGATACCGCTTCAACGCCCGCACCAGGGCCGATTGGATCGGAGGGACGACACTCGCCAGAATGACGGCCTTCACCTCCCGCGCCGGCAGGTCGGTCAGATGAAACAGGTTGACGATCAGAATGCCATATTCATCCCCCGTCTGCGCCACCCGCGTCGCCAGACGCCAATGACGGATCAGGTTTTCCCCCTCGTAGACACCAAGGACCACATTGGTATTGCCAACGTCGATGACAAGTAGCATATTTTTGGTTTTTTCCCTATAGGGGCATGACATCGCCCGCGATCACCCGAGTCGGACGCTCATCCCCCGAACGCTGGACGAGCAGAAATCCTTCCGAATCCATATCCACTGCCCTGCCCGAAAACTGCTCTGCAATCAGATTGACCCGGACCTCCTTGCCACGAATCCCCGACCGTTCGATCCAGGCCTCCCGAATCGCGCCGAACCCATGGTTTAAATAATGCCCATACCATTGTTCGAACCTGAAAAGAAAATCGGCCAACAACGGGGCGCGCTTGATCGTTTTTTGTGAATGATCATGAATCGAACGGGCAATGAGCCCGATCTGGGGTGAAAAAACGGGACTCCCGGCATTGACATTCAACCCGACCCCGACGACCACATGATGCACCCGGCCCTCTTCGGCAGCCATTTCGGTCAGAATGCCCGCCAGTTTTCCGCCCCCGAGCAACAGGTCGTTGGGCCATTTGATCTCCACCCCCTGGACCCCCGCCGCCGTGACCGTTTCGGCAAGCGCCAATCCCGAGATCAGGGTCATCTGTGCCGTATGACGCGGTTCGACCTCGGGTCGCAGGATCATCGAAAAATAAAGATTCACCCCCGCCGGCGATTCCCACACCCGTCCCAACCGGCCACGGCCATGGGTCTGGCGGTCGGCGACGACCACCGTCCCCTCCGGCGCCCCCGCCAACGCCATCCGCGCCGCCTGGACGTTGGTGGAATCGGTCTCGGGCAGATAATGATAGCGCTCCCCCCGGAACATCGTCCCACGCAACAACCCACCGATCATTTCCCGGGTCAGGGTATCCGGAACATCGTTCAACATATAGCCCTTTCCCGCCATCGACAATACCGTGAACCCCGTCCGACGCAATACCTCGATCCGTTTCCAGACCGCCGCCCGGCTGATCCCCAGCCTTCGTCCGATTTCAGCGCCCGAAAGAGGCCGATCCATGTGGCGGCGCAATAAGGTCAACAGATCGGTATCACATCGTGACGAGGAGAGAGACATCCTTGCTGCCCGCGCTGTGGGTGATGGCGCCAATGGAAATCAAATCGACGCCCGTTTGCGCGACCGCGCGGACATTGGACAACGTTATATTGCCACTCGCTTCCAACAACGCCTTCCCCCCGGCAATGGCCACTGCCTTCTCCAGGGTTTCCAGATTCATGTTGTCCAGCAGAATGATCCGCGCCCCCGCGTCCAGGGCCTCCCGCAATTGATCCAGGGTTTCGACCTCGATCTCGACCCCATGCAGATGACTGACCGCCTCGTAGGCTTTTTTGAGCGCCATGGAGATGCCACCCGCCAGGGCGATATGGTTTTCCTTGATCAATACCCCATCATCCAGGCCAAACCGATGATTGTAACCGCCACCGATGCGCACCGCATATTTCTGCAACAGCCGCAATCCCGGCGTCGTCTTGCGCGTGTCGCAAATCCGCGCCCGGGTCCCCTCGACCTGCTCCACATATCGCCGCGTCAAGGTTGCCACCGCCGACAGGTTCTGGAAAAAATTAAGCGCCACCCGCTCCCCGGCAAGGATTCCCCGGGCCGGGCCATGAATGGTGCAAATCCGGTTTCCTGCCAGGACGCCCTCGCCATCGGGCCGTTCCGGCAGGATCCGAATTCGCGGATCGACCGCGCGAAAGACCTCCGAAATCACCGGCAGACCACAGACCACCATGTCTTCCTTGGCAACCAGCTCCGCTTCCGCCTTCTGACCCGGGGAAACCAACGCATTCGTCGTAATATCTCCCCGGCCAAGATCCTGACTCAGGGCAATGGTGACGATGTCCAACCAGGGAGGATTCATCATGTCTTAACTCCGCATCCGTTCCAGGCGCCGCAGCGCCTCCTTCATTTCATGGATTTTTTCCTTGAGTTCCCCTTCCTTGGCCCGTTCCTTCGTTACGACCTCGGGGTTTGCCCGCGACAGGAACGAAGGGTTGGCCAATTTTTTCTCGACCTGCTCCAAATCCCGTGCCAGTTTCTCCGATCCCTTCAGTAAACGCGCCATTTCCGCATCGACATCCATCAACCCCGCCAATGGAATGTAAAGACGCAGATCTCCCACGACCCCGGTCGCGTTTTCCCCCTCGGGAACCTCATTCTCCCGCGTCCATCGGTCGATTCGCGCCAACACCGAAATGATGCGCTCATGCCGCTTCAAGCGTTGGATGATCGACTCCTCCCCCAGGACCACCAGCGGCAGCCCCTTGCCCGGCGGCAATTCCAGTTCGGCGCGTATCGTCCGAACCGTCGTCACCACTTCGATCACCCAATCCATTTCCCGCTCGATGGCCTCTTCCTCGGCATCAAGCCCTTCCGCCTCGGGCCACGAAGCCAACATGATCGAACTCCCGGCACATCCGGCCCTCGAAGCCACCCGCAACCAGAGTTCCTCGGTAATGAACGGCATCAGGGGATGCAACAGGCGCAATGACGTTTCCAACACCTCCAGCATGGTCGAACGGGTCATGTCCCGGGTCTCTTCCGCGATCCCATCGCCATACAGGACCGGCTTGACCATCTCCAGGTACCAGTCACAATAGACACCCCACAAAAATTGATAGATATGGTGGGCATAATCGTTGAAACGGTACTCCTCGATCGCCCGGCGGACCGCTTCGGTCACCCGTTTCAACCGCGCCCTGATCCATCGGTCGGGGATGGAGGCAACCCCTGCCACAACCAGGACCCGTTCGCTTCCCTCGTGCGAATTCATCAACACAAACCGGCTCGCGTTCCACAATTTATTACAAAAATTGCGGTATCCTTCAATCCGGCCAAGATCAAACTTGATGTCCCGTCCCTGGGTCGCGAGACTGGCCATCGTGAAGCGCAACGCATCGGCGCCGTAGGGAGGAATCCCCCGAGGAAATTCCCGACGGGTCGCCTTTTCGATCCGTTCGGCCAGATGCGGCTGCATCATGTCCCGCGTCCTCTTGGCCACCAGCGACTCCAGATCGATCCCGTCGATCAGGTCCAGGGGATCCAGAATGTTCCCCTTGGACTTGCTCATCTTGTTGCCCTCCGCATCGCGGATCAACCCGGTGATGTAGACGTCACGAAAAGGAACCTCTTCGGTAAATTCCAGCCCCATCATGATCATCCGGGCGACCCAGAAAAAAATGATGTCAAATCCGGTGACCAGGCAGTTGGTCGGGTAGAACGTCTTGAGTTCCTCCGTCGCCCCAGGCCATCCCAGGGTCGAAAACGGCCAGAGCGCCGATGAAAACCAGGTATCCAACACGTCCGGGTCACGTTCCAGATGCACCGGCGATCCATAGTGTTCCGCCGCCAGTTCATAGACCGTCTCTTCGCAATTGCACACGAACAGATGACCATCGGGGCCATACCAGGCGGGAATGCGATGCCCCCACCAGATCTGACGCGATATGCACCAGTCCTGAATGTTGCGCATCCATTCGAAGTAGGTTTTCTCCCAGTGGGCCGGAACCAGCCGGATCCGCCCCTCCTCCACCGCCGCGATCGCCTTTTGCGCCAACGGCGCCACCCGGACAAACCATTGATCGGTCAACAACGGTTCGATCACCGATCGCGACCGGTCCCCCCGGGGAACCATGAGTTCATGCGGTTCCACTTTTTCCAGCAATCCCAGCGATTCCAGATCGGCGACCACCCGGCGACGCGCTTCATATCGATCCAGTCCACGATAGACCTCGGGGGCGTTTTCGTTGATCGTGGCATCGGCGGCCAAGACACTGATCACCGGCAAATGATGACGTTCACCGATGGCATGGTCGTTGAAATCGTGGCCGGGGGTGATCTTGACGCACCCGGACCCGAATTCGGGATCGACATGGTCATCGGCAATGATCGGAATCAGACGACCGGTCAATGGCAACGTCACCATGGCACCGACCAACCCTTTGTAGCGCTCATCCTCCGGATGAACCGCCACCGCCGTATCCCCCAGCATCGTCTCCGGACGGGTCGTCGCCACCACCAAAAATCCCGAACCATCCGCCAGAGGATAGCGCAAATGCCACAGATGGCCCGCCTCCTTCTCCGACAACACCTCCAGATCCGATACCGCCGTCCGCAACACCGGATCCCAATTGACCAACCTTTTTCCCCGATAGATCAAACCCGCTTCATACAGACGGACAAAAACCTCGGTAACCGCATGCGACAGCTCCCGATCCATGGTAAACCGTTCGCGGCTCCAGTCGCAGGATGCCCCCAACCGGCGCAGTTGACCGACAATCGTCCCCCCCGATTGCCCCTTCCACTGCCACACCCGCGCCTCGAAGGCCTCGCGCCCCAGATCATGCCGGCTCTTTCCCTCCGCCTCCAGTTGCCGCTCCACCACCATCTGGGTGGCAATCCCGGCATGGTCGGTCCCTGGCTGCCACAGCGTCCGGTCCCCCCGCATCCGATGATAACGGGTCAGGGCATCCATGATGGTGTCCTGAAAAGCATGCCCCATGTGCAGGCTTCCCGTCACGTTCGGTGGCGGAATCATGATGCAATAGGGGGCTCCCCGCCCATTCAGGTCGGGAGTGAAATACCCCCGCTCCTCCCATATCCGATAAAGCCGCTTCTCGACACCCGAGGGATCATACGTCTTTGAAAGTTCCGATTCCGACATTGCGTTTCAATCCATCCGCTACAGTGTTCGTTCCATGGAACGTCTTCCCTGAAAAACAACCCCACTTCGTCCCATATCCATCCGTGGCGCCCATCCCCATGCCAGAATCAATCCAGCTCACGGATCCGGTCAAGTTCCTCGCGTACAACCTCCTCAATCAGTCCAGGCAACAGGCGTTGCACCATGGATGCGACCATCTCACGCACCAACTCCTCGACCTGGCCACCATACAGTTCCTCCAACGACCGGGAAGTCACCGCCTCCGCTCCATCTCCCGCCACACCATCCAAACGAGAAAGAACACTCCATGGTTTTTCTTCTTCTTTTAAAAGTTTTTCTTCCAGAGGCTCTTCCTCCAGGGATGCTTCTTTTAAAAGTTTCTCTTCCAGAGGTTCCTCCTCAAGGGGTTCTTCCTCAAGGGATTCTTCTTTTGGAAGTTTCTCTTCCGGCGGTTCTTCCTCCAGGGATGCTTCTTTTAAAAGTTTCTCTTCCGGCGGTTCTTTCTCAAGGGATTTTTCCTCCAGAGAGTCTTCCTCAAGGGATTCTGCCTCAAGGGATGCTTCTTCTGAAAGTTCTTCTTCAAGAGATTCTTCTTTCAAAAGTTCCTCTTCCAGAGATTCTCCCTCCAGGGGGGGGGCTTCTAATAGTTTCTTCTCAAGATCCTCATCCGGAAATTCTTCTTTTAGAAGATCCTCCTCCAAGGATTCTTCTTTCAGAGATTCCTCTTTCAGAGATTCCTCTTTCAGAGATTCCTCTTCCAAGGATTCCTCTTCCAAGGATTCCTCTTCCAAGGGTTTCTCTTCCAAGGATTCCTCTTCCAAGGGTTCCTCTTCCAGAGATTCCTCTTCCAGAGGTTCCTCTTCCAAGGGTTCCTCTTCCAGAGATTCCTCTTCCAGAGGTTCCTCCTCCAAGGACTCTTCTTCCAGGGATTCCTCTTCCAGAGGTTCCTCCTCCAAGGACTCTTCTTCCAGGGATTCCTCTTCCAGAGGTTCCTCCTCCAAGGACTCTTCTTCCAGGGATTCCTCTTCCAGAGGTTTCTCCTCCAAGGATTCTTCTTCCAGAGATTCCTCCTCCAAGGACTCTTCTTTCAGAGATTCCTCTTCCAGAGGTTCCTCCTCCAAGGACTCTTCTTTCAGAGATTCCTCTTCCAAGGACTCTTCTTTCAGAGATTCCTCTTCCAGCGGTTCCTCCTCCAAGGATTCTTCTTCTGAAAGTCCTTCTTCAAGAGATTCCTCTTCAAGAGATTCCTCTTCAAGAGATTCTTCCTCCAGGGATTTTTCTTTTAATAGTTTTTCCTCCAGAGATTCCTCATCCGGGGATTCTTCCAGAGGGAAAGTATCCTGCTCCGAGGGTTCGGGAATGAAGGTTGCTTCCTTTTCGATCGGGATTTCCGATTTCCCCCCAGGAGGGGTTTCATTTTCTTCTTCCACATCGAGCGGCGGCGGATTTTCGATGGCGGCGTCAAGGAGTTCCAGATCATCCTCGTCCGCGGCGTCAAGGAGGACGGTCTCCTCCTCACCGACGCCGATGGCGGATTCATCCTCCTTCGATAATTCTCCGGAAAGGGATGAAAGGTCTTCCCAATCACCGGGTTGCGAAACCAGCTTCACCCCCGGTTCACCGGAATCCTCCGCCCCGATCGGTTCCATCAAGAGGTGTTCTTCCCCATCGGTATCCTCATTGGAAAGAAGAGCCATCATTTCGTCATCGATCGCTTCCCGTTCCATGGCGGTCATGTCCGGAGCATCCTTGGCCGATTCCATGACCGCGGCGATATTGACCGGGGTGGGAAAATCGATTTCCATTCCGGTCAGGTCGAGAATATCATCATCTTCATCCATCACCGGGACCGGGTCGCCGGAAGCGGATTGGGGTATCGCACCCGCTTCGGGATCTTCGGGACCGGAATGGATTGGAGAATCGACCTCGGAGGGGGGCGAAGGGGAGACATTCTCCGCGAATTCCTCGCTGTCCAACATGCTCTCCAGTGAATTGAGGACCTCCTCCATGGAAGGGACCGGAGGGATGTCGGCGGGAAGAGAATCGGGAATGACGCTCCTGGACTCCGTTGCGGAAGGTTCCAGACTGTCGGCCAGTTCGACCTTTTTCAGGGGGGATTTTTTTCGGCTCGCGGTCCCCTCGGTTTTCTTGACCGACCTGGGTTTGGTGTCCTTGATGGCGGCCATTTTTCCTCTTTCATCCCACCGGGGGATCGTCTGGAGACCCGAAATCGTCCTTCACATCGGTCCGATCGGTGATCAATCACCATCCAAAATACAGACGGACGGTATCCATCAAATTGCCAATGAATCCTCCCGAGGGAAGTTCCCTGGATGCCACAACAGGACGATTGAGCAATTCCTGGCCCTTGAATTTAACGATCACCGAGCCGATCTGCTGTCCCTTTTCCAGTGGGGCGAAGATGGGATCTTCATAGACCATCCCGACCTCCAGGCTGTTTCTTTCCTTTCTGGGGATGGTCACCACGATCGGCTTGTCCACCGTGGCATCGACGAAGTCCTCCGCCCCCTTCCAGATGCGAAGGCTGCGAATCAAAGCCCCCGGTTCGTAGACGCGCACGGTTTCGAACATGCGGTTGCCATAACGCAGGAGACGCAGGGCATCCTCCTCGCGCACCTTGCTGCCCGTCGAACCGAGAATGACGGCGGAAAGCCGCTGTCCCTCCTTCTCGCTGGTGGCGACCAGACAATAACCCGCCTCGCGGGTATGACCGGTCTTGAGGCCGGTGATGGAAGGGTCCCGCCACAAAAGACGGTTGCGGTTGTACTGCTGGATGCCGCTGAAGGTGTACTGCTTCTCCTTGACGAAGTAGCTGTACTCGGGATAGCGGTTCATGATGGCACTTGCAAGTTTGAACAGGTCGCGGGCGCTGGTGTAGTGGTTGGGATCGGGCAATCCGGTAGGATTCATGAAGTGGGAGTTGGTCAATCCCAATTCCTTGGCCCTGGCGTTCATCATGTCGATGAACCCCGCCTCCGATCCCCCCAGGTGTTCCGCCACCACGACGCAGGCATCGTTGCCGCTCTGCACCGCAATCCCGCGGATCAAATCATCGACCTTGATTTCATCGCCAACCTTGACGAAGGTCTTCGATCCCGCAGTCCGCCACGCCTTTTCACTGACCGGAAGTTTCTGTTCCAGATTCATGTCCCCTTTCGCCAGGGCCTCGTAGATCAGATACAGCGTCATGATCTTGGTCAGAGAGGCGGGTGGCACCACCTTGTCGGGGTCCTTCTCGAACATGATCACGCCGGTATCGAGGTCACCAAGAATCGCCGACGTGGCGCGAATGTCGAGTGCGTTGCGATCGGGTTCGACCGCGGAAGAAGACCAGGGAAGAAGACAGAACGTCAAAAACAGCGTTGACAGTATGATGATTGGCACGACGAAAACCCCTCGGATGCAAGGGTCCCTGTTGATCGAGGTTTTTCCCTGCCAGGCAGTCCGGGCCTGGCCCCAAACCAGATTGTTTTCGGTGCGCATGGCGATGGCCGGTTTCGAACCGGTTCCAGCCATTGACCGCGTGGCCGTATCATTCGGAAACGATCCTGGATTTTTTCAAACCAAGGTTGGACAGTCGGGCCAGCATGACATCGGCGCCAAGCGGAGAGGGAAACGGACCCACCAAAACCCTGAAATAGCTGTCGCCATTCTTGGTACCCGCACGAACATGGGTCTTTCCGGTCGATTGTATCCGGTTGGCGAGACTTGCCGCGTTTTCACGCGAACGAAAGGCGCCAACCTGGACAAAGAAGGTATGCTCTGAATCCCGACGTTTATTTTGGACCTTTCCGGTTTCGTTATGCAAGTCCTGTTGGTTCTTTTGTTCTGTTTTTAACCGGTTGGCAAAGAGGCGCCGCCGATTTTGACTGTAGGGATGATCACTCGGCAGGGGATCGGCGAAGCCCAGAGCCTCGATGCGCACCTTTGCCGTCCCCTTGTCGAGAAACTGCAATTCCCGGGCAGCCGACTTGGAAAGGTCGATGATCCGGTCGCCGATGAACGGACCACGATCGTTGACCCGGATGGTGGTCCAACGACCGTTGTCCAGGTTCGTCACCCGGACCGTCATGGGAAGGGGCAGGGTCTTGTGCGCCCCGGTCATGCCGTACATGTCGAAAAATTCACCATTGGCGGTATCTTCTCCATGAAAATTGGGACCATACCAGGAAGCAATCCCCTCGGCGACAAAATTTTCCGCATCGTCCCGGGACATCGGAAAGTAGGTCCGACCGTTGATCGTATAGGGATTGCCGGTCTTGACATGATCAAGATTCTTTTGTTTCGCCGGAGCGGGAGGTTCAAGCTCGGAGACATCCTCCCGAGGCAAACTCTGACACCCCGCGATCAGCAGGCAGCACACCACCGTCACAATCCGGGTCCAATCGAAGGAATACTTGTTTGTCATCGTGCATCCTCTTCAAGGCCATCGGTCCGTCGAATTCCCGTGACTTTCGGGGCGACCACCCATGTGCCGCATGGAAATTAAAGCACTTTTGAAAATTATAGCAAGTCAAAGCAAATTTTGTTCCAAAAAAAGATCCATCACCACGCCTTCATGATCGATCGCTCTCGGAAAACCCGTGGGTATTGCAATTTAAACATAATTATTTCATTATCTTATATAAAGCATACGCACACCTTGGGACTGGATTGCCCCATCCTTCGGAAAAAATACGCCCACTGGCATCCCTTGCCAGAAACCCCATTCCAAGTTCATCCTCGCCTATGGATTCCGCAGTGTCGCGCGGAGATGGTGTCAATTCTCTAACATGGATGCCGCGGTCATTGAAAGGAGAATGGCGCATCACGATGGTCACCGTCGCCCCTTTCCAAGGCCCCGTGCCAACCCCTTGACCGACCTCGAAGGCATGACCTGGAACGATAAAACCCAAGAATGGCGTCGCCGGCTGCGCCACGTCCTCCCCCATGCGCACCAGCACCGGGGGGCCTTTGCCGTCGGATTCATTCTTCTGGCGCTGACCAATCTGAGCGCCGCCGCCATCCCCTATCTTCTGAAGCGGACCACCGAAACCCTGACCGCCACACCCGACCCCGGAGCCATCGCCCCGTTTGCCCTGGGCCTGATTGTTCTGGCGCTCTTCAACGCGACCATCCGGGTTCGGGCCAGGACCCATATTTTCGGCATTGGCCGCGCGGTGGAATTTGCGCTGCGGCAACGCTACCATGCCCATCTTCTCGAACTCGATGCCCTCTTTTTCGACAAGGAAAAAACCGGTGACCTTGTCGCCCGCGGCAACAACGACATCACCTCCATCCGCATGTTCATCGGCCCTGGATTTCTCCAGGTTTCCAACACATTCATGGTCTATGCCATCACCCTCCCCGTCATGATCGGCCTCGATCCCTCCCTGACGATCCTGGTGCTCGCCCCCTTTCCCATCGTTCTCGGTGGCGCCAGGATCCTGACACGCCGTCTCTACCGCCTCAGCCGCAAGGTTGCCGACCGTTTCGGGGCATTGTCGGGTTTTGTCCAGGAATCGATCACCGGCATCCCGGTCATCCGTACCCATGCCCGGGAAGAGGACTGGCGCCGCCGTTTCGCCGACGAAACCCGGGAACTCTACGAAGCCAACGTGCATCATACCCGGCTGCAAAGCCTGTTTGCCCCTCTGACCATGCTCAGTGGCGGCATCGGCGCCGTTCTTCTCTTGGGTTTTGGCGGCCAGGAGGTGGCGGCGGGCCGGTTGACGGTCGGAGATTTCGTTGCCTTTTCGGGATACCTGGCCATTTTGATCTGGCCCACGGTCGGTTTCGGCTGGATCCTGACCGTGCTGCAACGGGGATTGGCCGCCCTGGAACGGGTGGGACGGATCCTCGACACCCAACCCTTCCGGACCGACGCGCCTCAAGCCCCTCCCCTCGCGCAACGCCTCGGAGGAGACATCACGGTCAAACACCTGACCTTCGCCTTCGGTAACGGACCACCGGTCCTGAAAGACATCGATCTGTTCATTCCACAGGGTGGATTTTTCGGCCTGGTGGGTCGGATCGGCTCGGGCAAGAGCGCCCTGTTGTCGTGTCTGGCGCGCCTCTATCCTGTCGCCGACGGGTGCATCCGGATTGGCGGACACGACCTGATGTCCCTGGGCGAGGCCGATCTTCGCGCAACCGTGGCCATGACACCGCAGGAAAGTTTTCTCTTCGCCACCTCCCTAAGGGAAAACCTCGATCCGGGAAATCGTGGCTTGTCCGACGATGAACTCCGGGCGGCCCTGAAAATGGTGGCGCTGGAGGATGAAGTGGCCCGGTTTCCCCAGGGCATCGACAGCCTCCTGGGCGAACGGGGGATCACCCTTTCGGGAGGCCAGCGCCAGAGGGTCGCTCTTGCGCGCTCGCTTCTGGCGCACCCGGCGATTCTACTCCTGGACGATGTCTTTTCCAGCGTCGATGCCCGCACCGAGGAACGGATCCTCGAAAACCTCAGGGAATGCGCCAAAACGCAGACCCTCCTCATGGTCTGCCACCGGGTGGCGGCCCTGCACCATGCCGACCGCATCATTCTTCTGGAAGCGGGACGCATCCAGGGGATCGGCAATCATGCCGAACTCATGAAAGCAAACCCCATCTACAGAGACCTGCACCAGAAGATGGAACTCAAGGAAGCCCTGCGGACGATGGCCGATGGATTTCCAGCCCCTGCCGCGCCTTCCATGGAACAGATCATCCCATGACCCCCGCCATCCACCCCGACACCGATGAAACCCGTTATGGCCGCTTCATGGATTGGCGGCTGTTCACCCGTTTCCTCTCCTATGCCGCCCCCTATCGCCGCTGGATCACCGCCGCCCTGATCTTCCTGCCCGCAAACGCCCTGATCCAAATGGCGCAACCCCTGTTGATCCGGCAGGCGGTGGATGATCACCTGACCACGGGAAACATGGATGGATTCGTTGGCCTCATCGCCCTGTTCATCCTTCTGGTCGGCTTGCAGTTTGCCATCGGCTATGTTCAATCCTTCACCAATGCCGCCCTGGGACAGCGCGTGGTCCGAGACATTCGCGACCATCTTTTTTCCCATCTTCTGTCGCTGGAGGCAGCCTGGTTCAACCGCCAGACCAGCGGTCGTCTGACCAACCGCATCGTCAACGACACCGAGGCAGTCAGCCAGATGGTCAGCTCCGGACTGGTCAACCTGATCGGTGATTTTCTGCTTCTTGTGGGAATCGGCGTGTCGATGACGCTGCTGTCACCCGGGCTCTCCCTGGTGACCCTCCTGGCCATGCCGGTCATCGTCGTCGGCACCGTCCTCATCACCCGGAACATGCGCCTTGTTCAGCGCCAGGGCCGCCTCCTCCAGGGACAGATGGCGGGAAGGATGACCGAGGAGGTCGAGGGCGCGGAAGTATTGCGCCTGTTCGCCGGTCAGGAACACCGCCGCCTGCGGTTTGGCCATCTCAACCAGGAACATTTCGATACCGTCCTCAAGAGCAACTTTCTCGAAGCCCTGCAATTCAGTTTCATCGAGGCCGCCTCGACGATCACCATGGCCCTTCTTTTCTGGTATGGGGCCACCCTGGTCGCCCAGGGGGAGACCACCATCGGCACCATCGTCGCCTTCATCGACTATCTGCGCCGCATCTTTTTTCCGATCCGCGATCTTTCGGGAAAATTCACCACCATGCAGGCGGCCATGACCGCCCTGGAACGGATTTTTCATCTGCTGGATACCCCGCCGGCCATCCGTGATCCCGTAGTCCCCTCGCCGCTGCCCCCCTTTCGTGGCGAGATCCGTTTTTCCGATTGCGACTTCAGCTACGGCGACGCCCCGGTCCTGAAAGGAATCCACGGTATCATAAGTCCCGGAGAAAAAGTCGCCATCGTCGGCCCCACGGGATCGGGAAAAACAAGTCTTGTCAAACTGATCAACCGCATCCACGAACCAACCCGGGGAGCGGTCTTCATCGATGGCCTGGAGGTGCGCCGCTATCCCCTGGGAACCCTCAGACGCCTGGTCGGAATGGTGCAGCAGGAAACCTTTCTCTTTGCCGGCACCATTGCCCGGAACATCGGCCTCGACGATCCCGCCATCGGCCCGGAGCAACTCCATGCCGCCGCCGTCCAGTCCGGGGCCATCACCTTCATCGACCGCCTTCCCCAGGGAATGGCCACGATTTTGTCGGAACGTGGTGGCAACCTGTCCGCCGGTGAACGGCAACTCCTGGGGATCACCCGCATGTTTGCCTTCAACCCCGCCATTCTGGTCATGGATGAGGCAACCAGCTCGGTCGATACCATCAGCGAACGAATCATCCAGACCGCCCTGAAACGGCTCCTGGAACATCGAACCGCCCTCATCATCGCCCACCGCCTCGGGACCATACGCCATGTCGATCGCATCCTCGTCCTGGTCCAGGGCCGGATCACGGAAACGGGAACCCATGAGGAACTGATCGCAAAAAATGGGGTCTATGCCCGACTGCATGCATTGCAGTTTCGCGAAGATACCGCCACCATGATGGAGCTCCAATCCGACATTTCCAATCCCGAAGGACAATTCGCTCCGCTACCCAACAACCAACCCAACGGTGACGCCGATGAGCCAACGCAACGACGCTCCCCCTTCGAATGAACTGGAACTCGAAAACCTGGAATGGCGGGAATCATTGGACCATGTATTCCAGCACCAGGGGGCCAACCGGGTTGTAGAACTGCTGCATACCCTCCAGGCCCATGGCAAAATGCTGGGTGTCGAAATCCCGTTTTCCGCCAACACCCCCTTCGTCAATACCATCCCCCCCGAAAAACAACCCCCCTATCCCGGAAACCGCGCCCTGGAACGGCGGATCAAAAGCCTCATCCGCTGGAACGCCATGGCGATGGTCGTGCGCGCCAACCGGGATGAATCGGGAATCGGCGGCCATATTTCCACCTACGCCTCCGCCGCCACCCTCTATGAGGTGGGTTTCAATCATTTTTTTCGCGGCCCCGACCATCCGGGAGGCGGCGACCTTGTTTTTTTCCAGGGGCATTCGACCCCCGGAATCTACGCCCGCGCCTTTCTGGAAAACCGCATCGACGAACAACACCTTGTCAACTTTCGCCGTGAACTCAACCCCATGGGGGGGCTCTCCTCCTATCCCCACCCCTGGCTCATGCCCGACTTCTGGCAAGCTACGACCGTCTCCATGGGGCTGGGGCCGATCATGGCCATCTATCAGGCGCGGTTCATGCGCTATCTGGCGGACCGCAACCTCAAGGACACCTCCGACCGGAAAATATGGGCTTTCCTCGGCGACGGCGAAACCGACGAACCCGAAACCCTGGGCGCCATCAGCCTGGCGGCCCGGGAAAAGCTGGACAACCTGATCTTCGTCATCAACTGCAACCTGCAACGGCTTGACGGTCCCGTCCGCGGCAACGGACAGATCATTCAGGAACTCGAAGCGGACTTTCGCGGCGCGGGATGGAATGTCATCAAAGTCATCTGGGGTTCCGACTGGGATCCCCTCTTCGCCCGCGATCATGACGGACGGCTCATGAAACGGCTCTCCGAACTGGTCGATGGCGACTACCAGAAACTTTCCGCCGAGGGCGGGGCCTTCATCCGCCGTCATGTGTTCGGCGGGCATCCGCAACTGATGGAGATGGTGGCCCATCATTCCGACGAACAACTGGAACGGATGAATCGCGGTGGCCATGATCCCGAAAAAGTCCATGCCGCCTTCAAAGCGGCGGTGGAACATCGGGGACGGCCCTCGGTGGTCCTGGCGATGACCATCAAGGGATATGGGCTGGGTGCGGCGGGAGAAGGGAAAAACATCACCCACTCGCAGAAAAAACTTAATGAAGAGGAACTGCGCGATTTCCGTTCACGCTTCCAGGTCCCCCTGTCGGATCAGGAGGTGGCGGGCATGCCCTTCTACAAACCGCTGCCCGACAGTCAGGAGGTCCGTTATCTTCGGACCCATCGGGAAAAACTGGGCGGATTTCTCCCCTGCCGCCGTCCGATCGACGAATCCCTGCCGCTGCCGCCGGCGTCTCTGTTCGAGGAATTTCGCCCGGGGACCGAGGATCGCAAGATTTCCACCACCATGGCCTTTGTCCGGCTCCTGTCGAAACTGCTCAGGGATCCGGGATTGGGTAAACGGATCACCCCCATCGTCCCCGACGAGGCGCGCACCTTCGGCATGGAAGGATTGTTCCGCCAATGCGGCATCTACTCCCATCCGGGCCAGCTCTACGAACCGGTGGATCATGACAGTCTGCTGTACTACAAGGAAACCCGCGATGGCCAGATTCTTGAGGAAGGGATCACCGAAGCGGGAGGGATGAGTTCCTTCATCGCCGCCGGAACCTCCTATGCCAACCATGGCATCACCATGATTCCCTTTTTCATCTATTATTCCATGTTCGGCTTCCAGAGGATCGGTGATCTGGCCTGGGCCGCCGCCGACATGCGTTCCCGGGGATTTCTCGTCGGCGGCACCGCGGGGCGGACGACACTGGCCGGAGAGGGCTTGCAGCATCAGGATGGCCACAGCCATCTCCTGGCGCTGCCGATCCCCAATCTGGTCGCCTACGATCCCGCCTTCGCCTTCGAACTGGAGGTGATCATCGAGGACGGACTGCGGCGAATGATCGTCGAGCGGGAAGATGTTTATTATTATCTGACGGTCATGAATGAAAACTACCCCCAACCCCCAATGCCCGAGGGGGCCAGGGAAGGAATTCTCTCCGGTCTTTATCTGTTTCGCCCGGCGCCCGATCCGTCGTTTTCGCGCAAGGTGCAACTGTTCGGCAGCGGCGCCATCATCAACGAGGTCCTGGCGGCCCAGGAATTGCTCGCCGAATTCGAGGTCGCCGCCAACGTCTGGAGCGTCACCAGTTACAAGTCGCTCTACCGGGAGGCGATGGCGGTGGATCGTTTCAACCGCCTGCACCCCGAAAGGCCGCTGCAAAAACCCTATCTGACCCGTTGTCTTGAAGGACATTCGGGACCGGTGATCGCCGCGAGCGACTATGTGCGCACCCTTCCCGACATGGTGGCCCAATGGGTCCCGGAAGGGATGATCAGCCTCGGGACCGACGGCTTCGGGCGCAGCGATTCACGACCGGCGCTGCGGGATTTCTTCGAGGTGGATGTCAAGTTCATCACCCAGGCGGCCCTGAGCGCCTTGTGTCGCCGTGGCCAGATCGACGCCACCGTGGTCACGCAGGCACTCCGGCAACTTGGCATCGATCCCGAACGGCCCGATCCGATCACACGATGACGACCATGGCAACCATCCACTGGCACGGCAAGGAGCGGACCCAATGAGTACGGAATTCACACTGCCCAACCTGGGGGAAAACATCTCGGGGGGAGACATCGTTCATGTTCTGGCGACCGCTGGCATGTCGGTCACCGCAGGGACGGTCCTTCTCGAAGTGGAAACCGACAAGGCGGTCGTCGAAGTCCCGGCAAACGAGGATATGATCGTCCAGGAGGTCCGGATCAAACCCGGAGATCACGTCAAGGTCGGACAAGCCCTGTTCATCGTGGAACCGGGAGGAGCGAAAACAGCCGCCCCTCCCGATCTGTCACCCCCTCCCGTAACGGCGCCCCCGACCGCGCCCCCGACCGGCGCGGACCAGACCGACAGGGCACAAACCACAACGGGTGATGCCGCCACCGCCCGGCCCGCCGGAATGGAGGGATCTCCGATGGCGGTTGCGCCCCCCGTCCGTTCGACGGTCCCGGTCGCGGCGGCCCCTTCGGTGCGCCGCGAGGCGCGGGAACTCGGGGTTGACATTCGTCAGGTCAAGGGAACCGGGCCGGGAGGACGGATCGGCATGGCGGATGTCCGGGCCTGGGTGCGGGAACACAACCGCAATCCCGCCGCCGCCGTCTCCCAGGGACCGATCGGGGTGGGTGATGCCCGGGTACCGCTGCACACGCAACTGCCCGACTTTGCCTCGTGGGGCACGATCACCCGGGAAAAGATGAAAAATGTCCGACGCGCCACGGCCATGCACATGGCCGCCACCTGGAACACCGTCCCCCAGGTCACCTGCCATGACAAGGCGGACATCACCCGCCTGGAAGAACTGCGTCACCGGTTTGCCCCCCGGATCGCCAAGGGTGGCGGAAAACTTTCGCTCACGGCCATCGTTTTGAAGGTCGTGGCAACGGCGCTCAAGATGTTTCCCCAGTTCAACGCCTCGGTGGACATGGCCAATGATGAAATCATTTTCAAGCAGTACATCCACCTTGGAGTTGCGGTCGATACCCCGAGGGGACTCATCGTGCCGGTGCTCCGCGACGTGGACCGGAAAAACATCACCCAACTGGCCGCCGCCCTGACCATTCTTTCCGAAACGGCGCGCGCGGGAAAGACGGCGTTGGAGGATATGCGCGGAGGATGCTTTACGGTATCCAATCTTGGCGGAATCGGCGGTATCGGTTTCACCCCCATCGTCAACTATCCCGAGGTGGCGATCCTTGGAATGTCGAAAGGGGTGGTGGAGGCGGTGCAGGTCGCGGGAACATTCGAACCCCGCCTCATGTTGCCATTGTCGCTATCGTTCGATCATCGTCTGATCGATGGCGCGGATGGCGCCCGCTTTTTGCGTTGGATTTGCGAAGCGTTGGAAGAACCGCTCCTTCTGTCCCTTGAAGGATAGAAGCCCGCGACTTAAGTCACGCACCCTGGCAACCGGTTGGGAGAAGGTCATGAATAAACCCGGACATGTCATCGTCATCGGCGGCGGTCCCGGAGGCTATGCCGCCGCGTTTTTGGCCGCCGGTCATGGATTTGAAACCACCCTCGTGGACCTTCAGCCCCATCCTGGAGGGGTGTGTCTCCATTGGGGTTGCATTCCCAGCAAAGCCTTGCTGCACGCTGCCAAAACCATCAGCGAAGCCCGCGAAGCGGCGCATATCGGGATCCGTTTCCAGGAGCCGGAAATCGACCTGGAGATGTTGCGCTCCTGGAAAAACAAGGTGGTCGAACACCTGACCTCGGGATTGGGACAGCAATGTCTGAAGCGCAAGGTCACCTTCATTCAGGGACGGGCGACGTTTTTGTCGTCCGATCGGGTGGCGATCGATCGAGCCGATGGCGAACGAATCGCGTTGACTTTCGACCAGTGCATCCTCGCCACGGGTTCCAAACCGCGATCGCTGCCGGAGTTGGATTGGGAATCACCACGGGTCATGGATTCCACCCGTGCCCTGGAACTCGAAAAAATTCCGGAAACGTTACTCGTCGTGGGCGGTGGCGTCATCGGCCTTGAATTGGGATCGGTGTACGCAACCCTGGGGTCCAGGGTGACCCTGATGGAGATGACCTCGGGATTGCTTCCGGGGGCGGATCGGGATCTGGTTCGTCCCTTGAGCAAGCGGATCGACCGGTGGGCGCAAAAGGTGATGCTCGAAACCCGGATCACCGGGGTTCGGCACGAGGAGCAGGGGATCGACATCACCTTTGCCGACAAGGAGGGCCATTCGTTCAACGACAGGTTCGACCGGGTTTTGGTCAGCGTCGGACGAATTCCCAACTCGGAAGGGTTGGGCCTCGAAAACACCGGTGTCGTATTGGATCGGGGATTTGTCCGTGTGGACCGCGGCCAGAGGACCGACGACCCGCGAATTTCCGCCATTGGCGACCTGACGGGTGGTCCAATGCTGGCCCACAAGGCGTCCCATGAAGCGCGGGTGGCGGTGGCGGTATTGGCGGGAAAAAAAGAAACGTTCGAACCCCGTGGCATTCCCGCCGTTGCCTTTACCGATCCGGAGTTGGCGTGGGTGGGATTGACCGAAACCGAGGCCAAGCGGCAAGGGATCGAAGTGAAATCGGTCCGTTTCCCCTGGGGGGCCTCGGGTAGGGCGCAAACTTTAAGCAGTGCCGATGGACTCACCAAACTGATCGTCGATCCCGAGACGGAACGGATTCTGGGTGTGGGAATCGTGGGAAGTGGGGCGGGAGAATTGATCGCGGAGGGGGTTTTGGCACTCGAAATGGGCGCCACGGCCTATGACCTGGCAGCGACGATCCATCCCCATCCGACGTTGTCGGAAACGGTGATGGAGGCGGCGGACGTTTTTCTCGGCCACTGCACCCATTACTTTGTTCCAAAACGCTGAAGAGTCCACAGGAAAAACAGGCATCATGGACATGATCCAGGAACTTCAATACAAAGTAAGTCGTCTGTTCCCACTCCTTGCACAAGAAGCATTGGATTTCATTGGATACCTGGAACATATCCATCAGCGTGACCAGGGGTCTGTCCTTTTGAAACATGCCCAACAGACATCCATGCGCAAGGTTTGGGATAACCCAATCGATGAGGTATGGAATGACATGTACACCTGGATAAAAAATATAACCTAGGATAATTAACCATAAAACATCCACTTGGTTACCGTCAGGGACCAAACTTTTCATGAACCCCAAGGTCTATCTGGAAACCAGCATCATCAGCTATCTGGCGGCCCGGCCCAGCCGGGACTTGGTGCTTGCCGCCCATCAGCAGATTACCGCCGAATGGTGGGACAAGAGCCGCCGCCACTTCGACCTGTACACGTCCGAACTGATATTCCGGGAGGCAAACGCGGGCGACCCCGGAGCCGCCAAACGTCGGTTGGAATTTTTGGCGGGCCTGCCCAGTCTCAATGTCAATGAAGAGGTCATGACTCTGGCCATCGCACTACTGGATGCTCGGGCTGTTCCTCGACAGGCGGTTGATGACGCCTATCACATCGCCCTGGCTGCCGTGCATAGGATGGATTACCTGCTGACTTGGAATTGCAAGCACATCGCCAATGCCACCATGTGGAGCCGGATTGATGGCATCTGTCGTTCCCAAGGCCATGAACCTCCAGCCATCGCCACCCCCGAACAACTTCAGGAGGAATGACCATGTGGGAAGACCCCATAGTCGCGGAAGTCCGCAAGGTCCGAGAAGAACATGCCGCCCGCTTCAATTATAACCCAGTGGCCATCTACCACGACATCAAGCGCATGGAACAGGAGTCGGGCCGGGAATACGTGGATTTCTCGCGAAAGCCGGACCAGAAAGCAGCAAGACCAGCTGATGGCTGTCAGGTAAGATAACGCAACGATCATCTTTTTGATTGACACACATCCTCTTTTTTTCCTATCCTGCCCCCATGGACACGACTCGCAAACACACCCCGTCGCTGCGACTGCATGGCTCCCTCCCGAGTGCCAACCCCGACCCGTGGGCGAAGGAAGGTTTGCGACAGGACTGAGTTGATCCGCCAAATCTTGAAACCGAAGGCCATGGGTTCCCCCGAATCCATGGCTTTTTTAATTCCCCCTTCCCGACAAAAAAAGCGGAGGAAAATAATGAAAAAAAACCATTTTTTACTGCGACTGACGGGCGGCCGCCTTTGGATGGCGTTGTGGCGCCCAGGCGGCCGGTTCGCTCCCACCATTGTCCTTCAATCGCATACGACAAGGAGTCGATTTCGATGTTGACCCAGGCCCGCCGGAAATACCGCCCCGCCCCGCCCATTCCCATGACGGTCCGCCATTGGCCCGACCGCACCCTTTCCCAACCACCCCAATGGTGCAGCATCGACCTTCGCGATGGCAACCAGGCCCTGGCGATTCCGATGAACCCGGAACGGAAAAGACGTCTGTTCCAGATGCTCATCCGTTTGGGATTTCGTGAAATAGAAGCCGGCTTTCCCGCCGCCTCTCAGGATGAATTCGCCTTCATGCGCACCCTGGTCGATACCACCCCCGAGGAGGTCGCCATCCAGGTATTGACCTCGGCACGCGAGGAACACATACGCCGCACTTTCGCAGCCCTCGAAGGGATGCCCCAGGCAACCGTCCATTTTTATCTTTCCACCTCCCCGGTCCAACGGCGGGTGGTGTTCGGAGTGGATGAAAAAACCCTGATCGCACGGGCCGTCACCGCCGCAACCTTGATCCGGACCCTTGCCGAACGGCAACCGGAGACCCGATGGCACTTTCAATTTTCGCCCGAGAGTTTCTCGGCGACGGAGCCTGAATTTGCCCTTGCCATCTGCGAAGCGGTGGTTGCAGTCTGGGAACCCGACCGCGAACACCGGATTATTCTCAATCTTCCCGCCACGGTCGAAGTCGCGGCACCCAACCGGTTTGCCGACCAGATCGAATGGTTCGACCGCCACCTTGCCCGCCGTGAGGCAGTCATCCTTTCCATTCATCCCCACAACGACCGCGGGTGTGCTGTCGCGGCGGCGGAGTTGGCCCTTTTGGCCGGGGCGGAACGTGTCGAGGGGGCCTTGTTCGGCAATGGGGAACGGACGGGAAACCTTGATCTTGTCACGTTGGCGCTCAATCTTTACAGCCAGGGAATCGATCCCGGACTTGATCTTTCGGACATGGGGCAAATAATCGAATGTTACCGTGAATGCACCGGAATGGAGGTCGCCCCGCGCCACCCCTATGCCGGAGCCATGGTCCATACCGCCTTTTCGGGATCCCATCAGGATGCCATCCGCAAGGGATTGGCCGCCGCGGTCCCGGACGGCCCCTGGGAGGTCCCCTACATTCCCATCGATCCCCGTGACATGGGCTTTGATTTGTCGGGCATCATCCGGGTCAACAGCCAATCGGGAAAGGGGGGAGCGGCCTATCTTCTGGCCCGGGAACGCGGCATCACCCTTCCCCGCTGGCTCGAACCGGAATTCGCCCGTGAAGTGCAACGGGCGACGGAACAAAGCGGTGGTGAATTGTCCGCACCCCAACTCATCGACCTGTTCGACCGGACCATGCGGCATCCACCGCAACACATCCGCCTGGAACACAGCCATCTGTACCAGGAGCCGCAACGGGAGTTGCCCCAGGATTCAGGATACCGGATCGAATTGAAGGTGACGATCGATGGCCAATCCAGAACCCTTTTCGGCCAGGGCAACGGTCCCATCGATGCCGCCTGCCACGCCTTGCCGGGTCCGTGGCACATCCGACAGTATGAGGAACACGCCCTGGGACAAGGGAGCGATGCCCAGGCCATCGCCTTCATCCAGCTCGAACAACATCCCTGCCGCCCCCGGTCCGGCGTGGGAATTCATGAGGACATCATCACCGCCTCCCTGCACGCCTTGATGGCGGCCATCAACCTCTGCCTTGCAGAATGGTCCCCCGCCGACCGTCGAACCTTGTTTTTGGATTGACCTCCGGAAATTCCAGTCTCCCCCCCGTCCGGGATCGGCCCGCCGATCCCGGACCCTTTCACAATCGTTTGAACAACCTCAACAAACTTGCGGCTGTGCGACATCCGATGTATGATTATTTCTACAAAATAACTCATATAAAACATACCCATTAAGGAAACCATGCAACAACTGCCCCCCGCCATTCCCATTGTCTTGGTTGATATTGAAAATTTCAGTCAATGGAACCAGGACGAGCAGGCCAAAATCATTGACCGTTTACAGACAGGACTCAGGGAAAGCCTGAAACCCTTGATCGGGTACGCCAACCCCGACACGATCATCAACCGCCACGGCGCTGGGGACGGTTATTATTTGTTTCTTCAAAGTTTTTCAACCCCGGTTGCCATGCGGGTAGCCTTGAATCTGGAAAACTTTCTGCTCCAAGACAACCAGAAGCATCCCCGCTATCCCCTGCGCCTGCGGGTGGTATTGACTTTGGGAAGTGTCGGACTCAAGGGGGACCAATATCTGGGAGAGGCGTTGACCGAGGCGGCACGGCTCATCGATCATGATTGGATCAGGAAGATATTGAAAACCCGCAAGGAAAGTCCCGTTGTCCTGGCAACCTCGAACTTTTTTTGGGACGATTGGCATCCTCATCCCCAGCGCACCGCTCCAGAGTTGACCTTTCCAGAAGAGCGCCCCTGGATCGCGGTTGAATTATCCGTCAAACATGGCCGCCTCATCGGTGCCCATGTGCAGGTCGAGCCAACAACCTTTTTTCCAATCGCCCAACAACAAACCATTCAGGAAAAACCGGTAGAAACCTCTGCCTGCGATCTGACCCCCTGGCTCAAATCACTGCATGACGAAACCCGGTATCTCACAATCAGCGGCATCGGCTCCGGCGGAGGCCGGGGCAAAACAGCCAATCTTTACCCGATTGAAGATCTTTATACGGTCATCAAGTGCCATGACATAGTCATCAACGCACGGCAATCAACGATGGAACGGATGGGGGGGCAAGAGACGCGCGGTAAAAAGGTCAACCTGGCGGAACTGTTGCCACGACACAAAAGATTGTTGATCGAGGGACAGCCGGGATCGGGGAAGACCACGTTTTTAAAACTGACCGCCGCCATGCTCGCCAGGGATATTCTGGGAAATGAACCCTGCCCGGGCGGAGGGACCTGGCGCAAACGCCATCTGGGCCTGGATGACCGCTTGGAATCGCCGATTCCGTTGTTTTTGCGGCTTTCGGAACTGGCCAGGCTATTGTCCGACAGGCCCCCCCCAAAAATGGCGGACGACCGTTTTCGGCTGTTGGATCTTCTCCAGACCACCCGGGACGCGGGCCGGGAGGCAACATGGCGGGACTATTGGCAAACCTTGCTGGAAGAAGGCCGGGTCCTGCTGCTGTTGGATGGACTGGATGAAGTCGCGGATGATCGCTTGCGTGAGCGGGTGTTCGCCATTTTTCAAAGTGCGGTAACCCACTGGAAAAAAAATACCATCATTGTCAGCAGCCGTCCCATTGAAGCGGAGCGGTTGGAACAGATGGGATTTCAACGGACGGTGATCGAACCTTTTGGCATCGCTCAAACACAGGAGTTTATCGACCATTGGTCGGCAGCCCTGTATGGCCAAGCCATCGGCGTCCCTGGCGGTGCGGCGGAACAACATGCCGAAATCCTGGTTCAGGCCATTCTCGCCAAACATTCCATCCGCAAGTTGGCGGCCAATCCGGTCATGTTGACCTGTTTGTGCGTGGTTCATTGGAACGAAGGCCAATTGCCCGAAGGAAGGGCGCGGGTCTACAGGGCGGTGATCCGCTGGTTGTTGGGCGCCAAGGATGAGGTGCGCGCCGACTTCAACAGGAATGAACAAGAACGCTATACCACCCGGTTCGCCCATGAATCTTTTGCCGCCATTGCCCTGGCCATGATGGGCGGTCGTCAAGGGAGGAAAAAAGCCATTTTCGACCTTGAGGAGGCCGCCAAGGCTGTAATGCCCCTTCATGAACGTCATTTTCCGGACGTCACTACGGACCGGCTTGTTTCAATACGAAAATGGATCCAATTCGAGTGCATTTACAGCGGCATTCTGGAAGAGATGGGGCGGAACCGCCTCCGATTTTGGCATTTGACCTTTCAAGAGTATCTGGCGGCGCAAAACTTGGCGTGGATGAGCGATGACAAGGAGAGCGGATGGTGGCCTCTTGTCGAAGGCCGTTTGGAAGACCCCCATTGGCGGGAAACGATCGATCTGTTTCCCGGCGTTCTTTTCGATGAGGGTGGTAGCCAGCGCCCGGATGAATTATTGACACGGGTAGTAGCCAAATGGCGTACCTCCACTTGGTCCGATCCATTTCTGAAACTGGTCCCGGGCAAAAGACACAACAACGGCTTGGCGGAGGCCGCTCACAAGGCTGGCCTCCTGGTGCGAATCCTGGAGCCGATGAAGGTATATCAATACCAACCCAGCCCCGAGATCCAGAAAGAATACCGGCAGGTGCGCAACCAAGCCCTGAACCTTTTCACCCTGGAAGGTGCGGCCAAGGTGCCGATCAAGGTACGCCTGGCAGCGGCGGAAGCGTTGGGCCAGGGGGGCGACCCGCGCCTGACCGAGGACAAGTGGCGAGAAAATCTTATCAAAGTGCCTGGAACCGACATTTGCCTGGGGAAATACCCGGTGACAGTGCAGGAATACCAACGCTTTGTCGAAGATGGTGGCTACGACAACCCCGATTATTGGCAGGAGGATCACGCCTGGACCTTTCGGCAAGCGCATGACTGGAAGGAACCAGATCAATGGGCACAACAATTGGACCATGGCAATCGCCCCGTCGTGAGGGTCTCCTGGTATGAAGCCAGAGCTTATTGTCTTTGGCTGACCCGGCAAAAGTCGGACGTAACAAGGGATATCCGTTTTTTCCTCCCCAATGAAGATGATTGGGAGAGGGCGGCCACCCCCACCCATGGTGATTACCCCTGGGGCACGGAAAACCCGACACCGGAATTGGCCAATTATAGCGACGGCAAGATCGGCGCCCCCACCCCGGTGGGACTCTACCCCGCAGGCAACAGTTCCCTGGGCCATTGCGACTTGGCCGGCAACGTCTGGGAGTGGTGCTCCACTCCTGGATCGAAGAAAGACGCTATCGAGGAAGATGCAGTGAAATACGGACCACCGAAGGTAGTTCGGGGCGGGTCCTGGGGCTTCCCAGCTTCCGACCTCCAGGTCGGCGGCAGAGGCGGTCGCATCGACGGTCGTGCGGGCTACCGCGGCGCCGGTCTGGGCTTTCGCCTCGCCGCCCCCGCCAGCACGCTTGATCCTTGATTTTTTGGGTTTTGGTCCTTGATGGGGTCCAGGGGGCGATGATGACTTTGTCACTTTGAACCGCTTCCTTTCCGAAGCGGCCATCGTTCTTGGCAAATCCCCCCGGCAGTTGGGCTACCGGATCAAGAACGGCGCACTTTGAGCGCACAAAAACAAGGGCTTCTGGGTCATCGTCAACACCGACCTGCCCCTTTTCGAAGTTTGGAAACACGATACCCTTTTGCCCGCCCCCGGATTTCGAATTCCAAAAAAGTAGGCTGTCCCCGAACTCCAAAGTGACATTTTGTCAGTTTGTCACTGTCACATGGACATCATGACCGTTATTAGTGACAAAGATGGACCAATAACGACCATTTTTGTCACTTTAAACGACAAGAATGGTCGTTCTATTGTCATTTCACGCAACCATTGGGCTGCGACCCATGGACCCCATCAAGGATTAAGCGTGCTGGCGGGGGCGGCAAGGCGAAAGCCCAGACTGACGCCGCAGCCGCCCGCAGGAGCGTCGCCGCGGAAGCCGACCCGGAGGTAGGAAGCCGGGCGGAACCAAGACCCGCCCCTGATAGAGCGAACATCTGCATTGCCACGCTTGACCACGGGGTCCTTGACCATCGTTCCATCGGCCCGTTTTTTATACACCTGATTATCCCAGACATCCCGGCACCATTCCCAAACATTTCCTGCCAAGTCCAAATGGCCGAAGGGACCTGCGCCCGCCGGATACCGTCCGACCAAGGCTGGTTTTCCATTGCCGTAGTCCAAACCAAAACAGGCCAATTCCTTCGTGGGGTCGTCGTCTCCCCAGGGATGGCGGCATCCCTCCGGTCCCCGAGCGGCATACTCCCATTGCGCTTCCGAAGGGAGAAAGAATTCCTTTCCGGACTTTTTGGAAAGCCACTCACAAAAAGCGACGGCATCTTGCCAAGCCACACCGACAACCGGCTGCTGCGGATCGGAATATTTTTGATCGCGCCAATAGAACGGTTCCCTATATTTCGTCTCCAGGATGAAAATCCCATAGTGCTGGTTCGTCACCGGCGTTTCCGCCAGCCCAAAAGGTGAAAGTTCCACCCGATGTTCCGGTTTTTCAAAATCCCTTCCCTGGTTGTCTCCCATCGTAAAGATTCCCCCCGGCACCGGAAGCAATCGCAGCCCCGGCAGGGGTTCAAGAATTTTTTGTTTTGTGGTTTTTACCTTTCTGGTTTTAGGAGTCCCTGCTTTGCTGTCGATGACATAAATTCTCTCTGGGACGCCTGCGGCTACAGAATTTTTTTCCGAAACGCCCGACATCGCTTCTTTGCCTAAGGTCTTCCCGGCTTCGGTTCCCGGCGCCAAAGGTAAGGAACGCCTTTCGGCGATCAATTCGCGGATCCGGTTCGACAAATTGAGAAAAACCTCTTGTTTCCCAATTTCATTCATGTGTCCCAGTGTTCGTGTTGGTGAAGCAAACCCTTGAATCTTGGTCAATATTTTTGTTTTATCATTGACTGCGACCTGAGAAGGGCTCACAAAGACAGGAAGAAGGGTCAGCTTTTTTTTCTCGAAAGCTCTCAATAGCCACGGCAATTCCGTCTCAGCGACAAATTTGGAAGCAAGAAAGGGCTGAGAGATAAAAAGCACCGCCACGGAAGCTTCCTCCATGGCCGCAACAATTTCTTTTTCCCAAACCGCTCCCTCTGTGATCTTCCCGTCATACCAACACTGAACCCCCTCTTCCCCCTTCAACGTCTCAATATACGGCCAAAAAAGTTCCAAACAGCTGACGTCTTTATGACTGTAACTGATGAAGACCGCAGGTTTTGACACGCTTCTGGCACCCAAAGACATCATCCTTTCAATAACCAGTCGTAGAATCCTGTCGGCTCTAACATCAATACCAAGAAGGTTCAAAAGGCCAACGATCATCCACTCCGTGACTTAATGGTGTTACGAGTCCTTTAATTTCAAGCCCGCCATTATTACCATGATTTGGATTCGAATTCCACCTCGTTGGCCCAAGCGGCGCCGTCTCCCGACTGGACGTCAATCAGGCATGATCATTTCACCACCATCCCCCTCAGCCTGAGAAACAGTTTGTCGATATATCTGTCCCGGTCATCCGTCATGAACAACACATGCCGCTCCTCAAGATCGTCCTGGAAGTTGTCCCAGTTCAGTTGCGGATACCTCGTCCAGGGACTGCGGATGTGCTGTCGCGGCGGCGGAGTTGGCCCTTTTGGCCGGGGCGGAACGTGTCGAGGGGGTCTTGTTCGGCAACGGGGAACGGACGGGAAACCTTGATCTTGTCACACTGGCGCTCAATCTTTACAGCCAGGGAATCGATCCAGGACCCGATCTTTCGGACATGGGGCAGATGACAGGAGTTTCCCCAGGATTCAGGATACCGGATCACATTGAAGGTGACGATCAATGGCCAACCCAGAACCCTTTTCGGCCAGGGCAACGGTCCCATCGATGCCGCCTGCCACGCATTGCCGGGTCCGTGGCGCATCCGACAGTATGAAGAACACGCCCTGGGACAAGGGAGCGATGCCCAGGCCATCGCCTTCATCCAGCTCGAACAACATCCCTGCCGCCCCCGGTCCGGCGTGGGAATTCATGAGGACATCATCACCGCCTCCCTGCACGCCTTGATGGCGGCCATCAACCGCTGCCTTGCAGAATGGTCCCCCGCCGACCGTCGAACCTTGTTTTTGGATTGACCTCCGGAAATTCCAGTCTCCCCCCCGTCCGGGATCGGCCCGCCGATCCCGGCCCCTTCCACAATCGTTCATGCTTCCCGGATCAAACGCCCCCCCTCGATCCGGACCTTGCATTCGATCAATCCCGGTTTGCCCTCGGGGTCGGGACCCAGGCAGCGGCCCGACGCCAGATCGAAGATCCAGTTGTGCATCCGACATTCGACACGATCGCCATGATCGACGCCTTTGCACAAGGTCGTCTTGGAATGCGGGCAGCGGCTCAGATAGACCTTCGCCGTTTCCGGACCGGTACGGAATACGATCAGATCGCCGTCCGGCTTGTGGACACACGCCATTTTGTTCAGAGGAAAAGAGGCCATCGTCCCAAGGACGTTATCTCCGACCACCTTCTCTTCACCCGGTGCCTCGGGAAGAAGATCCAGATCCCGCAATACTTCAATGGCATCAAGCAGTTTGTTCAGCCCCGAGGCGGGGAAGGCCATCATCACCGCATCAAGGATTTCCTCCTTGCTGGCCCCCGCCTTCAACGCCTTGGGGGCGTATTGCCGCAACCCCCGTTCCGTCCCCACCGCCACCTTGGTCACGATCTGGATCAAGAACCTGGTTTTATCATCCAACGCCTTGACACTGTGTTTGTAAAAACCAAGCAAATTCGTCGCCGCTTCGGGACGGACAGCCCCCAGATACCTTAATGCCTTCGACACGATCATCTCCTTTCAGAATGCAATCAACCGATTTGAAACGTTTGCAGAAACATGGAAAGCAGCCTAAGCCACGAATACGACATGAAAATGGCCCGTCCAGGATTCAGACCCCGGATGTTCACGTCGTACCAACCGAGTCATCGCCCGACGTGACAGAACGCTCTTCCTCCCGACCAGCGCCATTCCCTTCCCGGGATGGAACCGTCGCGGAGGACGGTCGATCATCTTCCCCATCCCCCTCCCTGCGTTCCTCGATTCCTTCGCGAGAACCATTGCCGGTCACCGGTTTACCCCGACCGCGCCCCCGCCCCCGTCCGCCACGACGCGAACGTTTGCGCTTGGCCGCGGCATCGGTCCGGGCCGGATTGGCCATGTCCGATTCATGGGCATGGGGTCCCAGATCCCGATCCTGAAGGTCTTCTTCCTCGTCCTCTTCCGGCAATGGACTCGAAGCCCTCTCCGTAGTGCCGGGAGTCACCTCGTGCAAGGTATAAAGCCCTGGAAAACGCATGGCCAACGCCTCGACATGGCGCATGTCCTGAATCTGTTTTTCTTGTGGCCGCTCCCTGGATTGCGGTCCGGAAACGACCTCCTCTTCCCGTTGCCCCGTGGCATCATCCTCCACTTCAGAGCGACTCGACGCATCCGGAAAACGGGACGGGGCAGAACCCAAACCCGCATCCTGCACGAGGGAACCGGTCTCGCTGCCCCCCTGATTCTTCTTGCGCCGCCGTTTGCGCCGGCGCTTTTTCTTCGCCCCCTCTCCGGTGTCGCTGGCGACCGCGGTCCCAGAATCACGGGCAACGACAACAGGATCGGCCTTCTTCTCCACATCCAGGGCATCCTCCACGACCGGCGGCGATTTCACCTTCTCATCCCGCGTTCGCTCCCGCTCCTTTTTCGATTTTTCGACATGGCTGGTATTGAATTCGGGCGGTTGGAGACGAAGATCGGCATGAATGTTGATGCTCACCTGGTTGGACTCCTCCAACCGCACCAACGGCGACCGCTTGTGGTTGAACAGGTAGTTCATCACCTCGGACGAAACATGGTAATTGTAAACCTGATATTTCCCCTGGGCCACCTCCTCCTCGATGCAACGGTAGGTATACACCGCCGCCGACTCCACCGAACGGATCGTCCCCAACCCCTTGCACCGGGGACATTCCATCCGATTGGTCTCGCTGAAGGTCGGTCGCAGACGCTGCCGCGATAATTCCAACAACCCAAACTGGGAAATGCGACCAATCTGAACCTTGGCCCGGTCGCTTTTGAACGCCTCCTTGACCCGTTTTTCCACTTCCTGGATGTGCTTGCGATCCTCCATGTCGATGAAGTCGATGACCACCAACCCCCCCAGGTCCCTCAGGCGCAATTGCCGCGCAATTTCATCGACAGCCTGAAGATTGGTCTTGAAGGCCGTCGATTCCACATCCTTTTCCCGTGTGGAACGGCCCGAATTGATGTCGATGGTGACCAACGCCTCGGTGGGATCGATGACCAGATAACTCCCCGCCTTCAACTGGACCACCCGATCGTGCATGGTCTCGATCTGACTTTCCACCTGGAAGCGGGCAAACAGGGGAATGCTCTCGCGATAGGGTTGCACCACCTTGACATAGCGGGGCATCAATAAACGCATGAAATCCTTCCCCAGACGATACCCCTCCTGCCCCTCGATGAGGATTTCCTCCATGTCGGTGGTATACAGATCGCGGATGGTCCGGATGATCAGGTCTCCCTCCTGGTGAATGAGACAGGGGGCCTTGCGGGTCCGGGTCCCTTCGAGGATCATCTTCCACAGTCGCATCAGATAACTGATGTCGCGGCTGAACTCCCGTTTGTTGCGCTGTACGCCGGCGGTACGGATGATCAGGCTCATTTCGGGAGAAATGGGCAGGGTGTTGAGGATTCCCTTGAGGTTCTTGCGTTCGGCAGGGTCGGTGATCTTGCGCGAGATCCCCCCTCCGCCAGGATTCTCGGGAAGAAGGACCGTGTAGCGACCCGCCAGCGAAAGATTGGTCGTCAGGGTAGCCCCCTTGTTGCCGCGGGACTCCTTCACAACCTGGACCAGGACCGTCTGGTTGCGATGCAATATCTTCTGAATCGGTGGCGGGCGGCGCCGATGCTGCCGGCGAATTTCCTCAAGCGGCGGACGGTCCTCCTCTTCGTCCCGCTCCGATTCGGATTCCAGTTCGGAAACATCCCCCTCCGGGTCGTCCTGACCGGTGGCATGTCCAACATCGGCAGCCGCGTCCTCGTCGCCGGAATCGTCTTCCTCCTCCAGCGCTTCCTCCGACTCCGCTTCCAATCCGTCATCCTGTTCCCGACCCGAGGCGGAGGCCTCGGAAAAATCCATGACATCAAGGGAGGATTCGGCGGAAGATTCGGCGCCGTCCCCGGGAGAGGAAGGGTCCACCGCTTCCGTTTCCCGGCGGGCCTCATCGACGGAAAAATCGATCGATTCGTCGCCATCCGCCGCATCCGCCGCCACGGCGGCCTGGAGCGCCGATGTGGCGGACGCTTCCCGCGCCGCGGCGCCGGCGCCGGTCAATCCTCCAGGGGTGAAATATTTCGGATGGATGTCGTTGACGGAAAGAAAACCTTGACGTCCACCATGAAATTCGATGAATGCTGCCTGAAGCGATGGTTCCACCCGGGAAACCCGCCCCAGATAGATGTTGCCCTTGATCTGCTCCTTGTTGGCGGTTTCGATATCGAGATCCACGAGTCGGTTGTCCTGAACAATGGCAACCCGGATTTCTTCAGGATGGGTGGCATCCACCAGCATGCGTCTGGTCATTCGTCTGTGTTCCTTTGTTCGCGTGTGGCCGTGCCGCCACGGGCCGGAGACGAAAATGCCCCGGCGGGCGGTACGGCAAGGTTCGAATATGAAAAGGTTTCAAAATGGAGAAAAAAAAAGGGAATCCGTGCGGAGGCGCCAGCGGTGCATTCGTGCTTTTGAGGTGATCTTTCATGCGGGCATTATAGAAAGGGTTTGCGATGAAAGCAAATGCGGTGAACCCCCAGGGGAAAAAAACCGGGGTTTCGGTGGTCGAAGTCGATGCACTCCATGCCGGGATGCGGCTTGACCGATTCCTCAAACGCCACTTTCCCGATCTTCCCGCCGGTTTGATCCACAAGTTGCTGCGTACCGGACAGGTACGCCTGGATGGCTGTCGCGTCAAGGGAGATGAACGGCTGGTCACCGGAGGAAAGGTGCGAATTCCTCCCCTGAATGTTTCACATCCCACCCCTCGCGAAACCACGCCCACCCCTCCCGCCGCCATGCTCAAGGCCCTTGAAGGAAGCGTCCTCCTGGAAGGGGAAGGGTTCATCGTCATCAACAAACCGCCCGGATGGCCGGTTCATGGCGGAACGGGACAAACCTCGGGGTTGATCGATGGTTTGCGCCATCTGTGGAAAGATTCTCCCCACCACCCCGAGTTGTGCCACCGTCTGGACCGCGACACCTCGGGCTGCCTGCTCCTGGCCACCGACCGCCAGGCCGCCAGCGTCCTGACCTCGGCCTTTCGCGATGGCGCGGTGGAAAAAAACTATCTGGCCCTGGTCCGGGGATGTCCCGACCCCGCCGAAGGGGTGATCGAATCCTCCCTGGCCAAGGGGGTGATCCGATCCGGGGAACGAATGGTGGTCACCGACGATTCGGGACGGACGGCCCGGACCCGATACCGGACCAGCGAACGTTTCACAATCGCCTCGTTGCTCGAAATATCCCTGGAGACGGGACGGACCCATCAGGTTCGGGCCCACCTGACCTCCCTGGGACATCCCCTGGCGGGCGACGGCAAGTATGGACAACGCGACTTCAATCGCGTCATGAAATCCCTGGGTCTGACGCGAATGTTTCTCCACGCCAGGAGCCTCTCCTTTCCCCATCCCCGCTCCCGCGTCCCTGTCCGGGTCACGGCCCCCCTCGATCCCCATCTGGTCCGGTTGATCGACAGCCTGCGCCAGGAAAACAAACCACGCCCGTCGCCATCGTCACCGCCGGCCAAACCATCGGGGTCGCCTCATGAACGTTGATCTGGTCATCTTCGATTGCGACGGCACCCTGACCGACAGCCTCGATGCCATCTGGCAGGGAGTCAATCGGGCCATGGCGGCCCAAGGACTCTCTCGACGCTTCTCCCCGAAAGAGGTCGCAGCCATCGTCGGACTCTCCCTCGAACAGGCCTTCGCCCAGTTGTTGCCCGGGACCCCAGGCACGGTCTCACAGGCGCTGGGCCAGCGCTACAGGGAGCAATTCCGCCGCATGATCGGTGAAGGAATGCCCGAATCACCCCTCTTCCCCGGAGTCGTGGACACCCTGACCCGACTCCATGAAGCGGGCATGGTCCTGGGCATCGCCACCGGAAAATCGATGGCCGGTCTCGAACGGACACTCCAAAACCACAATCTGAAACATTATTTCACCTTTTTCCAAACCGCCGATTCCGCCCCGAGCAAACCCCATCCCGCCATGATCACCCGGATCCTCGCCGAAAGCGGGCTTGCCGCGTCCCGGACCCTCATGGTCGGAGATACCGATTTCGACATGCTCATGGGACATGGCGCCGGCGTGGCGACTTGCGCCGTCACCTACGGTTGTCACGACCGCCCCCGCCTGACCATGGCCCGGCCCGATTTTTTCATCGACCGGATGCCGGAGCTGCCACCGCTTCTGGGAATTTAAGAAGGGAAAACGTCCAGGGAATTCCATGACGCATCCGGGGCATTGCCCCGGACCCGGCCACGAGGATCATCTCCATGGACCGGCAATAATTTTATTTTGGCAAAGAGTGTCTGTCAAAGGTGGAGAAAATCCACGGTTCATGGCAGGATTCGTCTTGCGACTTTGGCATGCTCCCCGATTCGGGGGCGATCAAATCAGCGGAAAGAATCAATACCATGAGCCCCAGGACACTGTTTGCAAAAATATGGGAAGAACATGTGATCCGCGAAGATGCGGATGGAACCACTCTTCTCTATATCGACCGACACCTGGTCCACGAGGTCACCTCGCCCCAGGCGTTCGAAGGACTCCGTCTGAACCGGCGCGAAGTCCGCAGACCCCAGGCCACCTTCGCCGTCCCCGACCACAACGTCCCCACGCGCGACCTGGCCCACGGCATCCTCGATCCGGTCTCCCGCCTCCAGGTCGAAACCCTGGAAAATAATTGTCGCGAATTCGGTATACGTATCTTCGGAATGGGAGACCCGCGTCAAGGGGTCGTCCATGTGATGGCCCCCGAACAAGGATTGATCCTGCCGGGCCTGACCGTGGTCTGCGGCGATTCCCATACCGCCACCCATGGCGCCTTCGGCGCTCTGGCCTTCGGCATCGGAACCTCGGAGGTGGAACACGTCCTCGCCACCCAGACGCTGACCCAGAAACGCCCCAAGACCCTGCGCATCACCATGACCAATACATTGGGTCCCGGAGTGACCGCCAAGGATCTGGTGCTCCATCTGATCGGCCATATCGGCACCGCCGGCGGCACCGGTTTCGCGATCGAATTCGCCGGCGAAGCGATCCGCGCCCTGTCGATGGAAGGTCGGATGACGGTCTGCAACATGGCCATCGAAGCCGGAGCCCGCGCCGGAATGATCGGCGTGGATGACCGGACCATCGATGATCTGGCGGGACGCCCGTTTTCTCCCAAAGGCAAGGACTGGATCGAGGCGGTGATCCAATGGCGCCACTATGTTTCCGATCCGGGAGCCACCTTCGACCACGAAATCAAACTGGACGCCCGGGAAATCGAACCCCAGGTCTCCTGGGGAACATCGCCCGAAATGATGGCCTCGATCTCGGGATGCGTTCCTCAACCCGCCGATGAACCAGATCCGGTGCGGCGCGCATCCATGGAAAAAGCGCTGGCCTACATGGGATTGACCCCTGGCCGGAAAATCACCGACATCGCCATCGACAAGGTATTCATCGGTTCCTGCACCAACGGACGCATCGAAGACCTTCGGGCGGCGGCGGACATCGTCAAGGATCGCCGGATCGCCCACTCCGTCAAACTGGCCCTGGTCGTCCCCGGCAGCGGACTGGTCAAACGTCAGGCGGAAGAGGAAGGTCTGCACCGGATTTTCCTCGACGCCGGGTTCGAATGGCGCGAACCGGGATGTTCGATGTGTCTGGCGATGAACAACGATGTCCTGCACGCAGGCGAACGCTGCGCCTCGACCTCCAACCGTAATTTCGAAGGACGACAGGGCGCCGGAAGCCGAACCCATCTGGTCAGCCCGGCCATGGCGGCAGCAGCAGCGATCTTCGGCCATTTCGTCGATGTCCGAGGCTTGTAGGTCCACGTCGTCATGTCCCGTCACCTCTCCCGCGAACCGAAAAACGATCTTAGTCCGGACGATGCAAGGAGTTGTATCATGGATCTGGAACTTGTTCTGTTCAAGACCTGCCCCTTTGCGCAGCGGGTCGTCATTGTGCTCGATCATCTGGAAATTCCCTATCGCAAAACAATCATCAGTCCCGGCGACCGCCCCGACTGGCTCCTGGAATGCGCGCCGATGGGACAGGTCCCCGTGCTCCGAATCAATGGCGACCGGGCACTCTTCGATTCGGTGGCCATCGCCGAATTCGCCAACGATCATGCCGACGGAAACCTGCTTTCCTCCGACCATGTGCAACGGGGGATGGAACGGGCGATCGTGGAATGGGCGGGAACGTGTCAACGAGCCTTCGGCGAATGCATCGCCGCCGAAGACGAGTCGGCATGGCATCGGCAACTGGCCGATCTGACCACAAAACTCTACTGGGTCGAAAAACTGGCGCATCCCTCCGGACCATGGCTCATGGGAGAAGGATTCACCCTGGCCGACGCCGCCATGGCACCCCTGTTCATGAGAATGCGGGCACTGCAAAAAAAGGTGGTCTGCTTCAACGCCGAGGCAACCCCGAACATGGTCCGGGCCATGGAAAAGATTCTTGCCATGGAGGTCGTCGCCCGGTCGGTAGAGGGCGACTTCGACCGAATGTTTCGCATGATGGTCCGGGGACGCGCCAAAGGTGGATATGTCGATTCCCTGATGGGATGACCCGAGAACGAAGTCCACGGACGAAACGACGTTCATCAAGGAGAAGAAGGTCATGAAACCTTTTCGGGTCATGAATGCCCTGGTGGCACCACTGGATCGGGCCAATGTCGATACCGATGCCATCATTCCCAAGCAATTCCTCAAATCGATCAACCGGACCGGATTCGGCCCCAACCTGTTCGACGAATGGCGCTATCTGGACCGCGGCGAACCAGGACGCCCCGCGAACAATCGTCCCGAAAATCCCGATTTCGTCCTCAATCAACCCCGTTACCGCGATGCGGAAATCCTTCTGGCACGCGATAATTTTGGTTGCGGCAGTTCTCGGGAGCATGCCCCGTGGGCGCTGCTCGACTACGGCTTCCGCGTCATCATCGCCCCCAGCTTCGCCGACATTTTTTTCAATAATTGCTTCAAGAACGGGATCCTCCCCATCATCATGGAGTCGTCACGGGTCGATCGGCTGTTCCAGGAAACCGCGGCGACTCCAGGCTATCGCCTGACAGTGAATCTCGAAACCATGACCGTGGTCACGCCCAATGGAGAATCATTGGACTTTTCGGTCGATCCCTTCCGCAGACACTGCCTGCTGCATGGACTCGACGACATCGGCCTGACCCTGGAACACGAGGCGGCAATCCAACAGTTCGAAAACAAACGCCGTCGGGAACGTCCATGGGCCTTCATCCCCGACGAGGGGGATCGCCTTGGATTCGATGATTGAGGCGGACGAAAATTTCCAGGAACGCGATTCACATAAGGACGGGACGTTTATGACACACAAGAATATTCTGGTGTTGCCGGGCGACGGCATCGGGCGGGAAATCATCGCCGAGGCAATGAAGGTGTTGGAATGGGTCGGCGCCCGGCCCGGTGTGCGGTGGACCATCGACGAAGGACTGATCGGCGGCAGCGCCTATGACGCCACGGGAGTGCCACTGCCGGAAGAGACGGTCAACCGGGCAAGAAAAGCGGATGCGGTGCTGTTGGGGGCGGTCGGAGGACCCAAGTGGGACAAACTCGACTTTTCCCTGCGCCCGGAACGGGGATTGCTGGGGATTCGCAAGGCCCTGGACCTTTATTGCAATCTGCGTCCCGCCCAGGTCTTCGAACAATTGATCGATGCCTCTCCCTTGAAACGGGAGGTCGTCTCGGGGATCGACATCATGGTTGTACGTGAACTTTCCTCGGGGATCTATTTTGGCGAGCCTCGCGGGATCGAAACCCTTGCCGATGGACGGCGGCGTGGGTTCAATACCCTCTCCTACAGCACCGATGAAATCGAACGGGTCGCCCGCCGGGCCTTCGAAACGGCCCGCAAACGACGCAACAGGGTGTGTTCGGTCGATAAGGCCAACGTCCTTGAATCGACCGGCCTGTGGCGCGAGGTGGTCAGCCTTTTGGGGAAAAGCGAATTTCCCGATGTCCACCTGACGCACATGTATGTCGATAATGCCGCCATGCAGCTTTTGCGCAACCCACGGCAATTCGACTGCATCCTCACCACCAACATGTTCGGCGACATCCTTTCCGACGAGGCCAGCATGCTCACCGGATCGATCGGCATGCTGGCCTCCGCTTCACTGGGCGATCGAAATGCCCTGTACGAACCGATCCACGGCTCGGCCCCCGACATTGCCGGCAAGGGGGTCGCCAACCCTCTGGCCACGATCCTGTCGGTGGCGATGATGCTGCGTCATTCCCTGGGGTTGCCCGAGGAAGCCGACCGGATTCAACGGGCCGTGGCCCGGGTTCTGGATCAGGGATTGCGGACCGCCGACATCATGCAACCGGGCGCCCGGGAAGTGGGAACGGTCGCCATGGGAGATGCCGTCATGAACGTGTTGCGGGAAGAGGTATGATCCCGTGTCATTACCGCAACCAGGCGGTCCTGGCCGCCTTTTTGTCACGCTTGTTGGAGAACACGAATGAAAAAATACAATGTCGCCGTTGTCGGAGCGACTGGCAACGTCGGACGGGAAATGCTCAACATCCTGGCGGAACGGGATTTTCCCATCCATGAACTCCACCTTCTGGCCTCGCAGCGGAGCGCCGGGACCACGATGCGGTTCAAGGATCGGGAACTCATCGTCAAGGACCTGGACAAATTTGCGTTTACCGGGGTCCACATCGGCCTGTTTTCACCCGGGGCCTCGGTGTCATCCCGTTATGCCCCCATCGCCGCCAGTGCCGGATGCGTGGTGGTGGACAACACCTCCTTTTTCCGCATGGATCCCGATGTGCCCCTGATCGTTCCGGAGGTCAACCCCGACGCCATTGCCGGCTACAGGAAAAAAGGAATCATCGCCAATCCCAACTGTTCGACCATTCAAATGGTCGTGGCCCTGAAACCGATTCATGATGCCGCCATCATTCAACGGGTCGTCGTCGCCACCTATCAGGCTGTCTCGGGGGCGGGCAAGGAAGCGATGGATGAGCTTTTCGAACAGACCCGCTGCACCTTCGTTCCGGGAACCAGCGTGGCGCCGAAAAAGTTTTCCAAGGAGATCGCCTTCAATGTGCTGCCGCACATCGATCAGTTCCTGGAGAACGGCTACACCAAGGAAGAGATGAAAATGGTCAACGAAACCCGGAAAATTCTCGATCCTGCCATCCGGGTCGCGCCAACGGCCGTTCGGGTACCGGTGTTCAACGGCCATTCCGAGGCGATCACCATCGAAACGAAGAAGAAACTGACCGCCAGCGAGGCCCGTCGTCTTCTGGCCCAGGCCCCTGGAATCGAGGTCATGGACGACCCGGCCAACAAGGTCTATGCCAGTCCGCGTGATGCCTCGGGAAAAAATGCAACCTTCGTTTCACGCATTCGTGAAGATGTCAGTTGTGACAATGGCCTGCAAATGTGGGTTGTTTCGGACAACCTGCGCAAAGGGGCCGCATTGAACGCCGTCCAGATTGCCGAGGTGTTGATTCGCCAATACCTGTGAACGAATCGGACCTTGTCCCAGACCCCTTTTTTCTTTCAATAATCTCGAACCGAGGGGAAGATACCTGGGCAGTTACGTTGTTTCTTCAAGGCTCGCGGATGAAGGAAAGGATGTGAAAAACAGCAACCCCGGGATTTCGTTCCACACACCAGAGGAAAGGACGATCCTTTTCCCGGCCCGATCGGGAACACCGTTCGCGTCATGGCTTGTGGGACTGGCGGCGATCATTCTGAATTTTTTTCTCGTTTCCGTTTCCTGGGGCGTGAGCCTGGGAGGCATGGAGGTCAAAAGCCACCTGGGTGAACCATTCCAGGGGATGGTCGCCGTCACCCTGGGAGAAAAAGAACAGGGCATCCCTCTGGAGGTCACCACGGCCCATCCCGACGATTATCAACCCCTGAATCTGGATTACAACGAGCAGGTTGGCAGTGTGATCCTGAAAATGGAAGGAAAGGGAAGCCGGCGACTGTTGTCGGTAACGACGAAAGACCCGGTGAACATCCCTTTTTTCAATCTTCTGCTGAAACTGTCCCTGGGACAGGGAGATCATTTTCGCAATTATCCCGTATTCCTCGAAGTCCGGCCCACCCCTCTTTCCCGAGAATTTCAACCGGACCGGAAGGTCAACCGTCCGCCATCCCCATCACCGACTGCAATCGAACCAGGGGAATATGGACCCGTCCGGCCCGGGGAGACCCTGATCGGGATCGCCGAAAAATTCACCCCGCCCCATCTTACCCGCCATCAGGTTCTGGCCGCTTTTTTTGAACACAACAAATCACTTCTGGTCAATGGCAACATGAATGGCCTTCCGGTCGGGACCGTTCTCAGGGTGCCGCCCGCCGACGATCAAGGCAAGCTGAATCCGGACCAGGCCAAGGCCCTGGCAGCCAGCCACCGCCAAACCTGGCTTCAGGGCCAGAAAAACGGCAATGCCGCCCAGGACAATCGTTCCCGGTCCGAGCCGCCCGCCTCTGAAAAGATTGAGGTACAACCGGTCACGAAAGGGACCGGCCACGACATGCCGGCGCACTCCCCCCCGACCCAGGTCGAGCCTACCGCGAAAACCCGGGAAACCCCGACCCCGCATCCCACGACCCAATCTGCCAACGAACCCGTAGCAACGGTGGTCGATATGCGCCTGACGTTGTCGCCCTCCGGAAAGGAAGATGCCCTGGCCCTGACGAACCGCCTTGATACGGCGAAGGACCCGGTGTCCCGTCAACCAGAGCCGGTACCGGCGCCAACCGTGGGAACGGAAGGAGTCACCGCAGTCGCCCTGGAGGCCTTGGAGAAAGAAATCGCGGCCCTTTCGGAACAACTCAAACAAAGCGAATCCGCCCGAACCACCCTGCAACAACAATTGACTGCCCTCGAAGGGCGCTTCCGGAAACTGGAACAAAACCGGCCCCCTCCGGTTCCCTCGTCGCCCCCCGAAATGGAGATTCCCTGGGAGTTGGCAGGAAGTGTTGCCGCGGTGGTGGTCATTCTGACCGGTCTTCTGTCGTGGCGCCGTCTTCGAAGCAAGGGAAAAGGAAACTCCGACCCAGCCCCGCGCCCCCAAGCTCCTCCGGTCCCCCCGAGCCGGGAACGGCACATGACCGATCTTGCCGCCAACAGCGTCATGCCGATGCATCGGGACCGTCTTTCGTCCCATCGACCGCCGTCATCCGGTTTTCCTCTCGAAGCGCTCATGGAATCGCGCCAGGAATCGGAACCGTCCGCGGTGCTTCCGGACTCCGGTCATGACCTTGCCGCCGCGGATCCACGGACCCGGGAATCGGCGGCCATTCCGCCAGGAACCCCATTCACCCCATCGCCCCCGGCCACACAGGAGATTCAGGAACCGCGAAAAGAGGCGATGTCCGCCGCTTCCCGGTCGTCCTTCGTCCCTCTGGCCCTGGGGACGGCGGGTGCCATCGCGGTGACCTCATCGCTCATGGGCGCCAGGGAAGAGGATGGCATTCATGAAAATCTCCTGGACCTTGGCGATGCCGACGACGAAAGCGATTCCATTTTCAATCTGGCCGGCAATACGGGAAAGACGGAATTGGATACGGTCGGCGTCGAAACCTTGTTGGGGTCGGCCCGGATCGATGCCGATCTGGCAATCGGATCGACCCCGCCGCTCGATGGCCAGGTCCCCGGCACGGATCGCGTGGCGCCCCTTATGGAACCATCCCCGGCCAATCCGTTCGCCTTGCCGGAAGGCGATGCCCTGGTAAAACCGCTGCACGCGCCCGGGGAATCCGCTTTGGAAACGTTGACCTTCGCGTTGGCGATGCCTCCCCCTCCAGAGGCATCCGCGGTGGAGGCGGAAACAGTGTCTCCCCCGCCAGGGAACGCCATGACCGACATCGAATCCCTGACCTTCGAAGTCCCCGCGATTGCCGAAACGATCACCGATGTCCCCGTGGCCAAATCCCCGGTCATCGAAATAGAGACCATTCCCTTCGAGCCGGAAGAAACATCCCGGAAACCGGCAGTCGTCGTCCCACCGCCGACGCAGGACAATGAAACGGAAAAAAAAGGACGACCGGGTGCGATAATTGCCATGCCGCAAACAAGGGACGACAATGACACGTTTGACCTTTCTGACCTTGAATTGACCCTGGACGGTGATTCGTGAACACAAGGGAGGGATAAGAATCGTGATCGGAAAATGGACGATGCTGTTCTTTTGTTTCCTGGGGTGGTCATGGCACGGTAGCGCCATGGCCGACGATGCAGTCTCCTTTGGACAGGTTGAAGTCGGCAGCGCCATGGGCGAACCTTTGCATGTCCGCATTCCTTTCCAGGGGTTGGGTTCGTCCACTCTGGAAACAACAGAAGCGCTTTGGGGAGTGCCGACCAATTATGCCCATCAGGGAGGCCCCGTTCTGAAAACATCAATACGCCAGGAGAATGACAAGAATATTCTGCTGATCGACAGCGACCGCGGCATGACGATTCCCTTTTTCACCCTCATGATCCGCATGGTGACCGCCGATCGGGTCATCATCCAGAATCTGCCGGTATTTTTGGGAGAGATGGCCCAGGCATCCGCCGCGAAGGATGGGATACCGTCGGAACACGATCCCATCCAGACCGATGGATCCGCGGCCTCGACCGGATCCACCCGGGACACGACGCGGGAAATGCCGGTCCAGGGATGGTCTCGGGCATGGATTTGGGGACTGTCCGCCCTGGTATTGTCGGGTGGTCTTTTGCTCCTGCCAAGGTTCAGAAGGACACCGACCCGAAGCGGTCTTTCCCGTGGCGGCGCACGCAATCGTCCCATGGCAGTCCCACTTTCCACGCCACGGGAAACGATGGCGACGGACCGCGACACCGCGCCAGCGTTCGAAGAGACGAAAAAGGAGAAAAACGAGCCGGAAATTGTCCTTCCTTCTCAGACAACGGTTCCCGACCCGCGGGAAGAGACCGTTGGCGCCACCACAAAACCCTCCGATCCGGAGACATCCCCATCCTCCCGGTCACCACGATCGGGCCATGTCGAAGCGATGTCACCGGCGGACCGGAGCAAAGGGGTGAAAATCAGTTCGATGATCCGAGGAAAATCGCCATTGTCGGGGAAAAATCCCCATTCAATCGAGAGGCGTAACAGGAAGAAATCACCACCGGTTGGTTGAGTGAATCCATGAAACCGCAACCATCTTGGGATGCGTCGTTTTCGTCATTCCCACAGTGGTTGACCGAAAGCGGCCCCCCTGGACTCGAAGCGGATCGTTCAGAACGGATACGGCAAGATCACCGCCGTCATCCACCGTTCCCAAGGCGAACCCCATGACCGACGTCGCCCAGCCTCATGATCATCTGTTGAAAGCCATCCTCGCCGATGCCGAAACGGCGGGAACCCTGCTGCGTGAGCGGCTGCCTGCCGAGGTGGCGGTTTTGCTTGCCCCCGATCCGCCGGAACTGGTGGAAGGCAGCTTCATCGACGACGCGCTGCGGGAGCACCGAACCGACCGTCTCTATCGGGCACGGCTCAAGGACGGCGGGGATGCCTTCATCTACACCCTGCTGGAGCACAAGAGCCGACCGGACCGCAAGGCCGGCTGGCAGTTGCACCGCTACATGACCCGCGTCCTGGAGCAATGGGAACGGGAACACCCGGACTGGGAACATCTGCCACCCGTCATCGGCATGGTCCTCTATCACGGCGCCGCCCCCTGGCGGGTTCCGGACGAGTTCCGTTCCCTGATGGCAGGATGCGAGGCCTTGCACCCCTACCTGCCCAATTTTCGTTTCGTGGTAGTGGACCTGGGTCGGATCGACAACGAAGCCTTGTCCGGCAATCCCCGCCTGCGGGCCGGACTGCTGACCCTGAAATTCGTCTTTCGCAAGGGGGAACAACGAGGTATCATAAGGATGGTCGGGTTGTCGTTGCGGAAGGCCCCCGATCTGCTGCACCAAATCGTCCTGTATATGGTCTCGACCTACAATGGCATCGACGAGGCGGCAATCCGGGAACTGGTCCGGACAGCCCGCCCAAAGGAGGAAGCGATGATGGTTTCCAAGTTCGCGAGGGATATACTCTCGGACCATCCCCCCGCCTGGGTGGTGGATATGGTGCGACAGGAAGCGAGGATGATGACTCCGTTCGCGCAGAAGATCCTTGCAGAAAATCCCCCCGACTGGACGGTGGATATAGTGCGACAGGAAGGTCGGCAGGAAGGTCGGCAGGAAGGTCGGCAGGAAGGTCGGCAGGAAGGTCGGCAGTCCGAGGCAGTGACCATTCTGGTTCGCCTGCTCCGTCGCCGCTTCGGGCAACTTCCGGACTGGGTATCCGCCCAGGTCAACGCAGCAAAGACGGAACTCCTTGAAATCTGGTCGGATCGTATCCTGGACGCCCAATCCCTGGAAGAAGTTTTCCACGTTTCGGAAAAATAGAAAAAAACAGACACCAAACCGCAACCAGCCTGGGATACGCAGTTTTCAAATGCCATTCCCGCCTTCGCTTGAGATGACGTTTGGCAATGACGCATCGCAGGATGGTTGCGATTCAAGAAGACCCGGAACGGCGACTTTCATCCCCCGGTCCTTGCGAAAATGTTGGACCATCGCCACCGGAATTGACCATGCATCAAGAAAAGAAAAACAAAAAACCAAAGCTTCTCGTTTTGGCGCACCTTCCGCCGCCAGTCCACGGGGTCACGGTCATGAGCCGATCGGTCGTCGATTCACGACTGATCCGCGACCACTTCGATCTGGTGGTCCTGCCGATTCAATTCACTGCCAATCTTCACGAGGTGGGACGCAATCATTGGGCAAAAATGATCCGGCTGCTGGGATTCACCCTTCGCCTGCTCTATCTGGGGCTGATCCACCGGCCCGAGCTGGTTTATTTTACCCTGGTACCGATCGGAATGCCGTTCTACCGTGATTTCATGCTCCTTTCCCTGATCAAGGCCATGGGATTGCGTGCGGTTCTGCACCTTCACGGCATCGGGGTCAAGGAATCCGCGCGACGCCGAATCAACCGTGTTCTCCATCGCCGCACCTTCTCCGGCGTTGAAATCATTCACCTGTCCCCCCTGCTCCATGAGGACATCGCCGCCTACATTCCCCGGGAACGATGTCATTTTCTCGCCAACGGCATCCCTTCACCTCCCGCCATGGGCGATACATTGCCGCCCCCCCTGGAAAAAAGAGAGAACTCCGTCCGGTTTCTTTTTCTTTCCAATATTACCGAAGAGAAAGGGCCGCTTGATTTCGTCCGCGCCCTGGGAATACTTCGGGATCGGGGACGATCGTTTCATGCGACCATCGCCGGAGCGGTTATTTCCCATGACTGCCTGAATCGTCTGGAACGACTGATCGGGGAATTGCATCTGGAAAATCGAGTCGTGTATGTCGGGCCAAAGTATGACCAGGAAAAAGCGGCGCTTTTCTTCCGGTCCGATATTTTCGTCCTGCCGACCCATCGGGAAAGTTTTCCCCTGGTCCTCCTGGAGGCGATGTCCCATGGCCTGCCGACGATCGCGCCGGTGGAGGGGGCCATCCCCGCCATCATCGAGGATGGAGTGACCGGCATTCTATATCAGAAGAAAGATGTGGAAAACCTTGCCCAGGCCATGGAATCATTGGAGATGAACCATGATCTGCGCCACAGTATGGGAAAGGCGGGAAAAAAACGTTTTCAAGAACATTTCACCCTCGAAGTTTTCGAGGCGCGACTGGAACGGATCCTTTCCACCTGCCTGCAACGATAACCCCGTCATTTCATGGCGCCGCCAGTGTACGCACACGCGAAACGGACATGTTTCATCACTCCCGGTCATGTCGTCCGCCTGATTCTGGGTGTGTTTTTTCTGTTTGTGGTCCTTCCCGTCCAGGGAGAACCCCCTCCGCCCGCGCCGCGGGCGATCTGGGAGGTCGAACCCTTGACTGCCGAAGCGATCGCCACGGTGCGCGGTCGGACGGAACAGGAACTTTCGGCATTGCCCGCCGATGCCAAGGAATCCAGTACCGAGGGGGCGATGCGGGCGGTCTTGAAGGCCCGGCTGGAACTGTTGACGGAACTCGATGACACCCTCAAAAGTCGTCTCCATCTGCAACATGCAGCCCCGATATTGCTCCAGTCGGAGGGGGAGATCGGCAATGCCCTGTCCCGGATCAAAAAACTGTCCGAGCCACTTCCGCCGGAAAATCCAACGAATGATGTTTTCGAAACCTTCCGTGAAAAACTGACCACATCCTCGATCAAACTCGAAGAACTCAGAAAAGACATGCAGGAACGGGCGGAAATCATGCAGGGATTGAGCGCCCGGGCCACCAGTGTCCGCGAACGCCAGCGCGAAGCCCAACGGAATGAGGAAAAATTCCGTACCCTGTTGTCCGGAGCCACCGTCACCGACAACCGCTCGCTGGTCATGGCGCGGGTGGACAATGAAAAATTGTCGCAACGGGTCGCGTTGGAGATACTCAAGGAACTGGAAGCGGAACAGGAGTTCGAAAAGCAGACGGTGGGCGTTCGCGACCGGCGCCTGGAACTGGCGCAACTGGAATTCGACCGGGTGCAACAGGAAGTGTCGCTGTATCAGGGGGCCCTGAACCGGATCCAGAACCAGACCCTGAAGGCCCAAGAGGCGGAAATCAACCTCAAGGAATCGGCCATCGAAAACGCCACCAGCGGGGATGCCTTGTTTCTGGCAACCTGGGAGGCCAGTGCCGCCCGGGTCCGACGCAACGTGACAGGCAATACCGCCCTGCTCAACGAAATCCGTTCCACCATTACCGAACAGGAAGACCGGTTGAAGACGGAACGGGAGGAGTTGAAAAATTTGCGCAGCCTTGCGGGTCAGGGATCGGGATTGAACGAACTCTCCTCGGCGATCTTCAAGGAGGCCTATCTGCGCATCGGTTCCAGCCGCAAGGAAATCAAGGCCCTGGATCAGGGAGATTTGGAGCGGCGAATCGGCGAGGCGATGGAACGGCAATCGGCGATCATCGCCCAACTTCCAGGATTGCGCAGTCAATGGCGCACGGAAATGCAGGCGGCCTCGATGGGGATGCCCGAACACAGACTCAAATCGTTCATGGACAAGGCGGAAAAGGTATTCAACGCCTATCGGGAAATCTTGGCGGAGGAAAAGAAAGTACTTCTTGAAATCAACCTTCATGGACAGAGGATGCGCCTTCTCCCGGTGGAACGTCGGGAGGTGCTGGCGGAACTGGAAACCTTCGTTCTGTCGCGAATTTTCTGGGTTCAGGACGACATACCGGTCGGTCTGACCATGATCAAGCAACTGGTGAACGAACTTTTTTCTCTGGAACGCCCGTATTCATTGATCAACTGGTGGTTGAGCGTCCTGTCGCGGGACACACTGGAAACGCTTGTCCGCTTTGTACGCAGCGGTCGGATGGCGCTTCTGGGAGGATTGCTGCTGTTTGGTCTGCCCCTGGTTCTTTTCTGGATCAACCACCGCATGCGACATGTTTCCGCTGCCCGAAGCGGAGCGGAATTTTCCGCGGATCGCGAAGGATTGGGAAGGGACCAGTGGTTTCGTTTTTTTGCATCATGGTTAAGCCCGTTCTATGTCCTCGCGCTCGCCTGGGGCATCGATTCGATGGGCTTTCCCGCGGCGCTGGGAACGGTGGGGGCACGGTTCATGATTCACACGGGGCTGTTTCTGCTGCTCTGGCGCATCAACGTCTTTCTGTTGCGGACTCCTGGAATTCTGTCTTTCTCCATGGGATGTCCGGTGGAGATCTGCCACGACCTCTATCGCGCCATCCGCCTTGTTCTCCTGGCCTATCTGGTATGCCTTCTCCCCTGGATGATTTTCGACGATTGGCCGTTTCATTTTGAAATACTCCCCCGCCTGGGCCTGACCCTGTTCGAACTGGCGGTCATGGCCGCCATCTATCGGCTGATCCGCCTGCGATCCAATCTGGTGCAAAAGTTTCTGAGCCTGGGAGACAGGACCGGTTTTCTGGGACGCAACTGGAATCTGATCCTGTTGCCCGCCCTGATGTTCATGGTGTTGATCATCATCATGGACCTGGCGGGCTATCGCTTTGGCGCCCGCTATCTGGCGACCAATGGCCTGTTGAGTTTCATCACCATCATCGCCATGACCGGAATCTACCGTTTTCTGGCGGTGGCCTCGGAAAAAATGATCCAACACTGGGTCCGGGAGCCCGTCGCCACCGATCCGCCGCCACCGGGTCAGGCCAAATCCGATCACAGGGCGCGACAGATCCAGGGACCGTTGAGTTGGATCGTCTTTCTGACGGGGACTTTGGCCCTGGCCGATTATTGGGGCATCAACGAAAGCGTGCTGCACTCGTTGAGCGACATCACCCTCTACAGCGTCACCAGCGCCGATGGCCAGATCCAATTTGTCAGCCTTGCCGATTGGATCTGGTTTGTCTTCAGCCTGTTTCTGGTCTTCTGGGCCGCCCGTCGCCTGCCCCATCTGTTTCAGTGGTTTTTCTTTTCGCGCATGGATGCGGATGCCGGCATGCGCTACGCGATCATCACGATGACACGATACCTGGTCGTTCTGACCGGTATTTTCATCGCTTTTTCATTCCTGAAACTCGATCTGGCCAAGATTGGCTGGCTGGCGGCGGCCATTTCGGTGGGACTGGGTTTTGGGCTTCAGGAAATCGTGGCCAATTTTGTGAGCGGCATCATCCTGCTGGTGGAACGACCGATCCGGGTCGGAGATCTGATCACCGTGGGGACGATGACCGGAACCATCACCCGCATCAACATTCGCGCCACCACCCTGCGCAACGTCGATCAACAGGAAATTCTCATTCCGAACCGGCAATTGATCACCCAGGAGGTCACCAACTGGACCCTGGGCGACACTCGTGTCCGCCTGGTGGTCGCCATCGGGGTCGCCTATGGATCCGATGTCGATCGGGTTGGCGCCCTGTTAATGGAACTGGCGTGCGACCAGGCGGAGGTTCTTCCTGACCCCGCGCCCGAGGTCTACTTCATGAATCATGGCCCCAGTTCCCTGGACTTTGAACTGCGGGTCTACCTGAGCCATCCCAAACTGACCCTGCCGATGCGTGACCGGTTGAACAAGCTGATCAACAAACGTTTCCAACAGGAAAAGATCGACATCCCCTTTCCCCAGACTGACATTCATATCCGCTCCGGTCTGGAAAACAAAATAGTTCCCACCGCATCACCACCCGAAGTGGTTGAAGCCACGCTCTGATCGCATCATTTTCCTACCTTCCTTTGATGTGGCCACGGAATAAAAAAAACCGTTGACATGCCACCTTCCAAAGGAACCGTGGCGCGGAAATGACCGTCCGACGCCACAGACGACGGGGATTGCGAATCAGGCGCGGCAACCATTCCAACCCCAACCGTTGAAAGAACGGGGAGGAACGATGGACCCTCCCGGAAAAAAAGTCAAAAACCGCGCCGATGGGGCCGATGATGGGTACATCGAGACGATGCCGGTGTTCATGGATCCATTTTTCCTGTTTGGGGGCGGTCAGTCCGACCCAAAGCACATGAGGACGGGCCTCCTTGATGGCCCGAAGGATCCGTTCATTTTCTTCGTGATCGAATCGGGCCGAAAAGGGGGGGGCGTACCATCCCACCACATGGATTCCAGGAAATTGCTTTTCCATCTCCATCCGGATCCGTTCCAGGGTGTCCGGGGTCGCGCCGAGGAAAAAACACCGCCCCGTCGGCAACCCCGACAAGGCCCGATTGATGGCCATGAACAGATCGGTCCCCGTCACCCGGTCGCGGATGGATCCCCCCAGAAGACGGGAAGCCCATGAAATGCCAACGCCGTCGGGAACGATCAGGTCGGCATCGAGAATGGCCCGACGAAATCCGGCATCGCCCTCGGCCACCATGAGCGAATGCGGATTGGCACAGACAAAATAGTGTGATTTCGCCAAATCCTCCGACCAGGAAAGAATCTGTTCAAGGCAGGCGTCAAGCGGCATCCGGGTCACGGGAAACCCGAGAATCGATTCGGTCTGCACCACGGGATCGTGCCGCGTCGATGGCGAATGGCGGGCAACGGTGGCCGGGTCCCCGGGTCCGGAGGTCATGTCGCAATCCTTTTCTTCCATCCGATCCGCCATCCTCCCGAGACCCCTTGCCTTGGTTTCAGGAATGGAATGTCTATTTTCGATAACAGGTACGCCCTTCACGGGCCAGTTGTTCCAGGGTTTCAAGGACCTCCCCGCACCCCAGGAGAATGGCCTGGAGGCGATGCAAGGCACCCGTCCTGTAGTACCCCCGGTCAATCAGATCGGGCACGATCAGACGCAAATCCCGGCGGCGAGACAGGTCGGGATCGAACAGATGGGTTGTCGTGAAGCACCGATTTCCCTGGGCATCGCGGCTTTCAAGAGTCCATGTTTCCCTGGTGAACGGGTCGAAGGGAAGCAATGGGCGAATGATTTCCTCGACGGCATGAAAGAAAGTCAAAGCCCGAATATCGACCCCAAGCAGAAGGTTTTGCCCCTTGAACGCCAACATTCGAGCATATGGAGAACCTTGGCCGCAGGGGGTGAGACAGCGTTGATGATCCTGGATCAACGCCTGGGCATGGCGCCCCCAGGCGGCGACAGGATGGGTCGGATGAAGGCTGCGGACGACCCCTGGGCTTCTGCGAAACAGTTCGGTCACCAGTCCCATTTGACTCGGGGTACGCCGGACATCGAACAACGTTCCCCCCTCGGCCCAATCGCGGGCGAGGCCAGTGAAGGGAAGCGTCGGCATCAACAGGGTTCCCTCTTCACCCACCACCCGCTGCAACAGGCCGATCAGCTCCCTTGGAGTCCCGGAGAATCCTGCAAACCCGTCCCAGGAACAATGGACCATCACCACCTGTCCCGGTCCCAATCCCAGGCGGACCAGGAAATCGTGAAGTTCCAGGGCGTCAAATCCCTGAAAACGACGGATGGCCCCCAACCGTGCCCGCCGAAGACGCGACGTGACAAAACGTCCCCATCGAAGAAGCAGGGGATGGTTCATAAAGCTTTACCTCCCGGAATGGATATTGACACCTGTCGGTTCCCAAAGCCCGCCGCGGTCGGAAGCCATCAGGGTCCGTTCTTTGGCGATTGCGGAATCCGGGAGGAGTATGATAATAATGCAACCCAGAAATAAAGACATCCGCTCCCCTTCAACCCAATGGCCCGGAAATCGGCAAGTCCCGATCAAGGGGCGTTCCGACAATCGCGTGTTTTCAACCCGGATCGGCAATCATCATGGAAACAGAACTGATCAGTCAACTGACCGCCTTTGTCCAGGTCGTTTTTATCGATCTTGTCCTTGCGGGCGACAACGCGATCGTCGTAGGAATGGCTGCGGCTTCGGTTCCTGCGCATCAACGAAAACAGGTGATCATTCTTGGAACCGTGGCGGCGGTTATTCTGCGTATTCTTTTTGCCCTGGTGACGACGCAACTGTTGCAGATCATCGGTCTGACCCTGGCCGGCGGACTTTTATTGATGTTCGTGGCATGGCAAATGTTCAAGGATATCCGCTCGCACAGGCACAAGAAGAGCGAAGAGGAGTTGGCACGGGAAGCCATGTCAAAGGGTGAGAAGAAATCGGTGGCGGGAGCGGTGTGGCAAGTGGCCATGGCCGACCTGTCGATGTCCCTGGACAACGTTCTGGCGGTCGCCGGAGCGGCCAAGGATCATCCGGGAATTTTGATTGCGGGACTGGTCATTGCCATCATCATGATGGCCTTTGCCGCCAACTACATTGCCCGCATGATTCAACAGCGTCCCTGGATCGCCTGGGTGGGGCTTGCGATCATCACGTATGTTGCCCTCGACATGATCTGGCGCGGCTATTTCCAGATCACGACCGTGACTGGCGCCGTCTGATTCCTTAGCGTGGCCCGCGGTCCGGCCCGAGGGCATGGACCGTTAAAGGAATAACTTTCAACGGACAAGGAGTTTCCACCATGAAACAAGGAAAAGTGTTGTCGCTATTGGGGATGGGCGCGTTGGCCATGGCGCTGTCCTCCTGTGCCCCCCCTGTCGCCCAGGAGGGCTGGATGCATCAGGGATTTCGTCAATGGCATCCGCAGGCGGGCAAGGCCCAGATCGCCGCGACCGGCACCCAGTGTTATTTTTGCGCGCCGACCGCGACGGTCGAGGCCGCAAAGGCCGATGGCGACAGCGACGATGACCGTGTGCGGGACAGCCAGGATCAATGCCCTGGAACTCCGAAGGGGATCACCGTGGATGCGCGCGGATGCCCCTTGAATGTCGATGGCGACAATGACGGCGTTCAGGATCACCTGGACAAATGCCTGAAAACCCCGACGGGGGCAAAGGTGGACACCGATGGATGCTGGCAACCGGGTCCCATCCAGTTTGGCACGGGCAGCACGAAAATCGATCTTGACGCCCGGAAGGTTCTCAAGGAACTCATCATCGTCCTGAAGAACAATCCCCACGTCACCCTGGGCATTCATGGTCACGCCGACAATCGCGGCAAGGACAAGGCCAACAAGAAGTTGGCGGAAAGCCGGGCCAAGGTGATTCAACAGTATTTGATCAAGAATGGCATCGCCAAAGACCGCCTCTCCGTGGCCACCTTCGGCGAACAACAACCGATCGCCGACAACAAGTCGAAACAAGGACGGGCGAAAAACCGCCGGGTCGAATTTGTCGCCCAACCACATTGATCTGCCCGGTTCATCGAACCCGGGGGTGCCCGATCGCGGCGCCCCCGGGGGCAGTATGCCGTCTTATGACATCGAGGAAGGCGCGATAGGGACTTGGCCATCGAAGAACGTCAGGCGAATGTACGATGCCCTGAGCAAACGCACGGATGCATGATGGTTGTGGATCGCAAATTGAATAGAGATGGTAACTGCCCAAGTACCTTACAGGTTTAATTATTGAAAGAAAAAAGGGGTCTGGGGGATTGCCCCCAGGGTTTTGATTTTGTTTTTGACTTTGTTTTTTACGCGCCATTTCACCCGAAGCGGTTTCTCGCGTGGTTTTTGCGAGAAACCGCGCAGGCGCGTGCCTTGGTTTGCCCTTCTTCGCGGTTTTTGCGAAGAAGGGCAAACGCATTGCAGGATGGAAACTTGCAATGTGTCCTGGTCTTTTCGCAAAAACCGCGAAAAGACCAGGACCAGAGCGCGCGCCTGAGCGAATTTCCGCAAAAATCACGCGGAAATTCGCTTCGGGTGAAATGGCGCATGGAAAAACAAAATCAAAATCAGCGGCGCCCCCTTTTTTCGTTCATGCTCCAAAGGACTCAAGGGCCTGACGGGTACGTTGAATCTGCTGAAGTATGATCCGTTCGATTCCCTGGGGACTGGTCTGCTTGCCCAGACTGAATCGCAACCATTGGGAGCGGCACAACGAAAAGTTTATCCCACCATTGGCGAATATCCCATGAATCCTCGGGTGTCGCTCCAGCCATTCCCCGACCGCCGGAGCGACATCCACCGAGCGACCGACCGGATAGGCCAGAAAATCGATCAGAGAGATTCCTTTTTCTTTCCAATAGCATTCGTTGTCCTCGATGGCCCGAACCGCCTCCGTGGCCGTCTGGCGCCCGAGGAGGCGGTGGCCGGTGGTATGGTTGCCGATCTCCCAGCCCCCCCGCTCAAGCTCCGCCACCGCCGCACAATCCAGATGGATGCGCAACGCGGCAGGATCCCCCAGGCACTCGTGAAACACGGCTGTCGTCGCCTCTTCGACCACATCGGCCACATAGTTGTCCTTGATCCGGGCAAACAATTCTTCCCCCGTTTCCGGCCAGCGAACTTCCGGGGCCATGGAACCAAGAACCGCCGCCAATCGTGACGCATGCCCCCGCGCCACCAGCAGCGCCGCCAACACCCGAAAAAAACTTTGCCTCCCTCCGGCAAACTCGGAACAAACAAATACCGTCGGTTTCAATCCCAGCGACCGGATGACCGGATGGGCATGGGTCAGATTGTTGGTGAAACCATCGTCGAACGTCACGGCAAAACAAGGCCGATCGGGTCCGCCCCGCTCCCAAAGTCCGGGCAATTCACCAAGCGCCACAGGGGTCATGCGGGTCATCATGAACTCCAGTTGCGCCCGAAATTCAGCCACGGTCGTTTCCCCCTTTCGATAACACGCTTCCCAGGGTTGTCGATGGTCGGGATCGACGATACTGTGGTAGATCAGAATGTAGATGCCGTTGGGAAACACGGAGGTCTTCGCCAGGCCCTTTCCCCCCGGAATCAGTCTTCGAAAAAGACGGGACATGGGCGTCGCGGTCGTTGCCGGTTGGACAACGGTGGACCGCTCGATCGCTTTCTGAAGCGCCGGCCATTCACCCCCTGGTCCCGGGAGCGCGGGTGACATCATCCGAGGCCCCCCTGGCCCGTCAGGGTGGTCCAGATCCAGGGGACCCGCCGCAACCATCGGCGACGCGCCAGAACCTGGTCCCGCTCGGCCCGTAAATGACAAAACAGATCATGATACCCACGACACATTCGTTCGGCGGTATGGGGAAATCCAGCCATCCGGGCAGTCCATTGGGGAAAGGTGGCGAGCATTTCCTCCAATTTTTCTTCCAGGGTTTCGGGTGAATATTCAATGCCAAACCCTTGGCAATATTCAGGCATGGAACCGCTGTTCAGATAGAGGAGCGGCAATCCGGTCAGGCCCGCCTCCAGGTTGTGATGCCCCCCCGATTCGTGCCTCGATGCGGTGATGTAGGCATCATGGCGGCGCAATTCCTCCGCCAGCGCCTCTCCCGACAGGGGTTCCAGATGCCGTCCCTGCTCAAAACGAAACCCTTCCGGCACACGTCCGATATAGGTAAACTCGATCCGCGAGGCCCAGCGGGGATCGGCCAGCAAACGATCCAGGCGCTGATAGACATCAAACCCCTTGTTCCAGTGGTTGCTCCAATGATGGGTCACCAGCCTGAGCCGCGCCCCCCGGATCCGGGATGCCCCCGGATGCCACAACCGTTGATCGCTGCCATTGAGGAGAATGCTCGACGGGCGCGCTGGATCGAATCCCGCCGCGACATAACGATCCCGGACCCACGCGCTGACAAAGACGGTATGATCGGCGATCCGGTTGGCATGGATGCGAAACCGGTTGAATTTTTTTTCGGCGTCGTCCCTGGCCTCACTGGTGTTGTTGATCCGATGCACCACGATGGCTTTGGAGTTTTTCAAGAGCAGGTAGCGCAGGATGGCCTTGTGGTCGTAGGCGGAAATGCGCAGACGGGCATCGGGTTCGACCAGGAGTATGATGTCAAGATCGCGGTCCCCGAGGTCATGAACGACCGCTTCACCCCGATCCTTCAGATAACGGCTCAGGGAATGGCCGAATTGGTTCCCGCCACCCCAGGCCCCCGATTGAAGGTTCATGCCAAGACTGATCTTCATCATCGCATTGTCCCATGACATCGTTTTTCAGTAAGGTGCGCTTTGGCCCTACAACCAGTCCAGGTTGACCCGATCACCCGGATCCGGCAAGTCCTCGACGGCGGTGATGGGTCGAAACGCAGTCCCCTGGCGCAAGCTGGCAAACCAGGCGGGAGCGCGATGTCCATGAATGGTGGTGATCCCCAATCCGGGAGCGGTGCGTTGCATGACCGGCAGCGGTTGAATGGCCAGACTGGGAGATCCCAATACATTGGCGGCAAAATGGGAAAAGGTGGACATGGGGGTAGTGATGATCACCGGACAACACGCCAACCCAAACAGATCAAGGACAGGATTGGTTGCGGCGGCATGTCCGCCGTGGGCATTGTAGCTTCCATCCGCCAGTGACGGCAGGACGGCGAAGCGTTCCCGCAATCGTCCCTCTTCCCCAGGCTCCAGGTTGTTGTGCGACAAAAGAAAAACCACATGGCCAAATCGAGAACGCACCTGCTCCATGGCGTGAATGTACCACCACAAAGGAACCCGGGGATGCCGGGTGGCATGGATGTCATAGCCATCCCCCTCTTCCCCATGAAAGTCGCCCCGGCGAATGTGGACCCCGACAAGCATGGCCCCATCGGAACGGCCCAGGTGACGGCGCAGTTGTTCGCGACCCGCGGCATTCAGGCGCAGCCGTGCCATCGTCGGCAGGTACACCCGGTCCAACACCCCCTGGTCCCCCCCCGTCGTCCCCCTCTGGATCAATACCCGATGGCGTCCCAGACGGTGAAAGGTCGTCCCATCGGGATCGCGCACCTTGCGGCCAAACAGTTTATCCATCGGTGTATAGCGCCATCGGCGGGCCCCCGCCACCTCCAATCCTTCGATGTCGGGCCAATCGAGGCAAACCTGATGGCCAAACAGTTCATGGAAGGCAAAACAAAGCGCCAAACCCTCCAATCGATTGCACAGGCCGGTGTATTGGGTGCTGATGATTCGTTTAAACCACATGGAATCCATCCATCCCCGGTCCCCGTCTCATTCTGAAACCCGCCCCATTTCCGGTCATGACCGTCATTCCATTCCGTGCGTGGCTGTTCACCGTTCTTGCTTTTCCCGGAGGATCCGGACAAGTTCATCCCCAACCTGATCGATCCCCCGAGGCGACCAGTGACCATCGACGTTCAGGTAGGTCCCCCGTACCCCATCGAGCGTCGTGGTCAGATCATGAACCGGAACACCATCGCCACGCAACCGTTCCATGAATACCCGCAATGCCTGACGCCGGTTGCTGCCATACTCCTGGGGATTGCCAAAAATCGACCATGTCTCGCCATATCTGGGATCGACATGGAATCCCATGGGGACCAGAACCACCGAAAAGGGGATGCCATGATCGGCACACACCTGTTTCATGGCGCGCATCCGGGGATATATTCCCATGATCAGTTCCTCGGGCAAGGTTTTTTCCTCCCGGTAGGCTTCCCCCACCGCCCAATGGAACAGGGGTTCGAACATGTAACTGCGAAACAAACCGCCATCGGGAGTTTTCAAGGCAGAAAAAAGATATTCGCTCTCGGGACGGGCCAACACAAGACGCAACCGTTCCCTCCGGTCGCCCTCGAACCCGGAAAGATCAAGCAGAAAACGGCGCACCCCGGCATCGTCCAGGGTACGCAGACGATGCATCATCGCCTGTTCCCGCTCATGCAGGTTTTCCCGCGAACCGGGTTGCCATACCCGCAGAACATTGCGATGCCGGTTGGTCACCAGATGATTCAGGGCCAGAAGCCCCATCTCCGAGGCAATGGAATCCTTGGGATAGGTCGAAAAAATGGCGAGCCGGGTGGATAGTTTGTCGGGAGAAAAATCGTTACCGACATAGAAGAACAGAAAAATTTCATCCGCCCCCAGGGGGATGACAATGTTTTTGATGCGGTAGAAATAATCGCTGGTTCCGGTTGCCGACACCCCGAAATTGACCACTTCCCAATCCTGGCGCGCCAGTTTTTTCTCGACCGCCAGGGGAAGGGGAATGGCGGCGGATTCCTCAAGAAAAGAATCGCCGACAAAAGCGATGCGCCGCACTCCGGAAAGCGGTTTCACGGTCCGTTCCCGGTCCCGCTGTCCCCACGAATTGAACCCCTGCCCCGCCTCGAGGTCGAGGACCCGTCCCCAACCCTGACGTCCCAGACCGGGATCGACCCCATGCAGACCCAGAACCGGCCACGAGGGGACCCACCATCCCGCCACAAAATTGGCAAGATACAGAGAAACGACAACCGCGACCACCCAAAGAAAAAAGATCACCGCAAAACGAAACAGAGGCATCTTCCAAAGAAAATGCTCGGCACCAGGGTCCGCAACAATAATTTTATTTTTTGCCAACGAATGACGCTTCATTCACTGAACCATGATTATGATTAATAATCTACAACCAATCGATCGATTGATCATAACAAACATCGGGCAGTTGGGCCATGGAGGTCACTTCATGAAACCCCTGCCCCTGATTCCAGGTATCCATCCAGGTCTGAAAGTCCTGACCAAACGACAGGCTGTACCCCATGCGCGGTTCACTGCGGGAGGTGCGGCGCACAGGGAGAAGGACGAGGGTTTCCCGCCCCAGGGCGTTGGCGGGGTAGTGGGTAAAACTCGACATCGGGGTACCGATGATGATGGGGCAACAGGCCAGGGCAAACAGGTCACGCACCGGATTGGCCTGGGCCTGGTGTCCGTGTCGTTTGGGTCGGTAGGGATTATCCATCGGCGCCTGGAGGATGGGAAACGCCCCTTGAAGACGGGTGATTTCGTCGGGTTTCAGCCCATTGTGGGCCAGATAGAAGGTGACCCTGCCATGGCGCCGCATCACCGCATCCATGGCATATTCATACCACCAAAGCGGCACCTGGGAATGAATATGCCGCTCCGGGTCATACAGATCTTCCTCGGGCCCCTGGCGAAAATCACCACGACGGATATGGACCCCGACCATGATGGAATCCTTCAACGACGCAAACTGCCCGGTCAATTCGAGCAACAGCCGGGGATGGAGCCGCAGCCGGGCAGCGGTCTGGCGATAAAGCCTGCGATTGATCCGGGAAATGCCACCGAACAACCCCTTCTGGATCACGATCCGGTGCCCTCCCGCACGGACGAACGCCTCGGGGTCGGTCGCGGCAAAACGGATCGCCCCAGGCTTCATCCACGGACGCAAGCGGCAAAAACGGGCGCCGATCACCCGCAAATCGGCGGACTCAGGCCAGTCGAGCAGGACTTCATGGCCGAAATATTCCTGAAAGGCAAAACAGACCGGCAGGGCTTCGAGACGATTGCCCAGACCCGCGAAGAGGGTGCTGTAGACCTTTTTGCCGAACATGACCTCAAAGACCTTCCAGGTTCATCAGAAACCGCCCCTGGATCGGGCCAGGGAAATGGCCAGTCGATAACTTTCCTCAAGGGACGCGACGCACTTTTGTATGGTAAAACGTTCGCGAATGGTCTCGTGTCCCCCGCGGGAAATGCGGGCCGCCAGATCAGGCTCTGTGGTCAGCCGTTGAATGGCCCGGGCCAGGGATTGGGGCTCGGATTCGTCGATAAGCAGGCCGTTGACCCCATCCTCGATCACCTCGGGAATGCCGCTGTGGCGGGTGGCGATGCTGGGGATCCCCCAGGCCATCGCCTCCAGGAGGGCGTTGGGAATCCCCTCCCGATCCCCCCCCGGCGTCGTCCGGCTGGGATGAAGAAATACATCGTATCGGGTCAGTGCCTGCAACAAGGTCGGATTATCGACGAATCCGGGAAAATGGACCAGCCCCTCCAACCGTAAATCCCGAACCAGACGCTTCAATTCCTCTTCCCTGGGACCCGACCCCATCAAGGTCAGTTCCACCGCCATTCCCTGTTCCCGCAGCAGAGAAAGCGCCTTGATGGTCACATCCAACCCTTTTTTTTCCACGAAGCGGCACGCCTGCAACAAACGCAAGGGACGTTGTCGCGAAAAGCCCTCGGGAATCCGGGCCACAAAAGGTTCCGGAAGGGGAACCCCGGTGCGGTTCATGCGGATGCGGTGTTCGGGACATCCCCGTTGAACCAACGCCGCTTTCAGCGAATCGCTTCGAACCAAAAACAGGTCGGTGACCGCGAGCAACCGTTGAAACTCATCCTGAGTCAAATCGTCCGACAGGTCGGCGCCATGAAACGACACCACCTTCGGTCGGGTCTCCCGGACCAGATAGGGAAGGATCCGTACCGCCTCGGTGCCAAGATAGACATGCACGACCTCGGCCCGAACCCTGGCGACATGGATCCGCATTGCCTTGGTTTCGGCGCCATCCATGGGGACACGCCGCCGTTGCATCCGGTGGTAGATCCGCGAAAAAAAACGCCAGGGGCTTTTTTTCAGGATCAACAATCGTTCGAAAGGAAAAAGCTCGGGATGCCGGCGACTGCGGGTGATCACCCATCCTTCGAACGCAACCAGAGAGGTGACCTGACGATAGACATGCAGCATCTCGGGTCTGAGAAAGGTTGCCAGAAAGGAAACGACCACCGGTCGGTCCCGATCGCATCCCGAATCGGCCTTCATGAAGGGCACCACGATGCGTTATCGAGCATTTTTTTCAATCGATAAATTCCTGAAACCAGAGTTCAAGGATCAACAAGGCCCACAATTGCCTGCCCCGATTTTTCTTTCCCGCCACCTGCTCCGCCACCATCCGCCGCAACACCAGCGGATCGAACACCCCCCGGGTCAGTGACCGCTGCGTCAACAATACCGACCGCAACAGTTGTCCATCCTTTTCCCGCAACCATCGGGCCAGAGGAATCCCGAACCCGGTTTTGGGCTTGTGTACCACCGCTTCCGGCAACCGGTCCGCAGCCAGCTTGCGAAGAATGTTTTTCCCCACGAGGCCATCATGTTTCAATCGTTCCGGCACCGAAGCGGCAAAGGTCACCAATGTATGGTCGAGCATCGGTGCCCGCAGTTCCAGACCGTGCGCCATCGAGGCGACATCGGTCTTGACCATCAGGCAATCGGGCAGATAATTGCTCTGATCATGGCGCATCATCCATTCCCACCCGTTCATGGACGGATCCCATGCCGGCGGCAGGCCTGTCATCATCCGCGGCGCCATCGCCAAATGTTCCAGCATTCCCGAACCATAGAGCATTGCCTTGTCCCAGTGGTTGAAAATGGCCATCCGCGACAAAAACCGCTCCGGAAGCACGCCCCCGAAGCGGACGGCGTGTTGATGCATCCAAGCGGCCAGGCGACCCGGTCCCGACAACCGCGCCAGTCCCGAAATCATTTCCCCCACCCGCCAACGCACCGACTCTGGCAGAACATCGCCCCAGGCCCGCCGCATCGCCCGGGCATAGTTGGCATATCCGGCAAAACATTCATCCGCGCCATCCCCGGTCAATGCCACCGTCACATGCCCCCGTGCCAGTTTCGCCACATGCCATGTCGGCAGGGCGGAAGGATCGGCGAAGGGTTCGTTGTAATGACGCACCAGTTCGGGCAATCCATCAAGATGTGATGAATCCAGGATCAGTTCATGATGCCGGGTCCCATAACGCTGCGCCACGGCCCGGGCAAAGGGCAGTTCCCCCCCTCCCGCCTCATCGGCAAAGCCCAGCGAAAAGGTCTGCACCGGTCGGGAACTCGATTCGGCCATGAACGATACCACCGTCCCCGAATCGATCCCACCGCTCAACAAGGCCCCCAACGGCACATCCGCCACCATCCGCGTCCGCACCGATTCCCGCAACCGCCGCGAAAGTTCTTCTTCAAGTTCCCCATCGGTGCCGGCGAAGGGAGGTTGTGGTTCCGGTGCCCAGTACCGCCGCAGGGTCACTTCTCCCGCCGCCGTCACCAGCAAAAAATGCCCCGGCGGCAACTTGGCGATCCCCGCGAAAGCGCTCAACGGACTCGGGACGTATTGATGGGATAAATAGCGATCGATCGCCATCCAATCGGGCGCGACCGTCATTCCCCCATGGGCGGTAATGGCCCGGATGGCCGAACCGAATAGAAATCCTCGGGCATCCTGTCTGTAGAAGAAAGGCTTTTCCCCCAATCGATCACGCGCCGCGAACAAACGATGGCGTTTTCCATCCCACAAGGCGAAGGCAAACATTCCCTGAAGGTGCTCAAGCATGTCGGTGCCGAAGTCTTCATAAAGGTGCAGCAGGACCTCGGTATCGCTTCGGGTGGAAAAACGGTGGCCGCGTCGTTTCAGTTGTTCGGTCAACGCCTGAAAATTATAGATTTCACCATTGAAAACGACCCACAGCGTGCCATCCTCGTTGCCGAGGGGGGGGACTGCGGCATCACTGAGATCGATCACCGCCAGACGGGTCTGTCCCAGGCCAACGGGTCCATCGACATGCACCCCAAGGGCATCGGGCCCCCGATGGGCGATGGCCCGACACATCGCCTCCAGCCGCGATCGTTCGACCGCCGCGCCCGCGAAAGAAATCTTGCCGCAAATGCCGCACATGAGCCAGGTCAGCCAGCCTCGTCCCGAGAATGATCCGCCGTTCCATTTTTCTTGATGGTCGGTTTCGACAACCGTCTTTCCGATTGCCCCCCGGACCTTGTTGCAAACCTCTGAAGCGCCCGCAGCCAATGTCGGGCGATAATCTCCATGATGAACGCCACGGACAGTTCCGTCAAACACCGACTCACCTTGCTCCCCGCGCACCCATCACGGTCGCAGGGAATGCAGGGCCAGTCAAGGCGGCAGACCCAATGATTTCCAGCCTGTTGTGCCCCACCGCCACGGGTATAGGGCTGCGCCTGGACTCCATTGGGCCATGGACCCCAAAGATGCGGTTTGGTCGGACCGAACACGACCACGGTGGGAAGATCGAGGGCCGCCGCCATATGGCTCGGGGCGGTATCGACGCCGATGTAGAAATCGCAGGAATCGAGCAGGGCAGCCATCCCCTTGAGATCGAAATGGCCTGCCAATATCAAGGGTTTGGTCTTCATGTTGTCGATGATCCGCGTCAGGTATTTTTTTTCCACCGCGCAATCGGCGCCGGTCATGACGACAAAGGCGCCGTATTCCAGGGCCATGGCATCGGCGACGTGCGCCATGGTCTCGGGAGGAAGGCATTTGAACATCCAGCGCGAGGTCGCATGGATCAGGCACAGGGGCCGGGAACCATCATCCCCTTCGCGAAGCAACAGCGCTTGAATCGCCTCCCGCGCGGCTGGAAGGACCGGCAAGGTCACATGCAGGCCATCATGACGCAGACCCAGGGGGGCAGCCAGGGCCAGGTCGCGCAGGATGGCATGCTGGTCATGACCCGGTTCCGGCTGCATCGGATGATAGGCCAGGCGATTGGTCAGATTGCGTTGCCAGGGAACCCGGGTCAGGAGATGTCCCAGACGAACGCCTGCCCCGGTCATCCAGGTGCAGATCGCCCCGCGGTCGCCCCCCCCCGACAGATCGATCACCACGTCGAAGCGCGAGCGCCAAAGCCACCAAAACAGTGCCAACAGCCGCTTAACGCCGCTCCCCCGTTCAAAGCGCCACACCTGATGAATCCAGGGATTCCCCTCCAGCACCTCCGCCGCCGCCCCGATGACCAGAAACGAGACCGTCGCCTCGGGAAAATTTTCTCGCAGAACCCGCGCCAAAGGCGTCGCCAGCAACGCATCGCCGATATGCTTGAGTTTGATCAGAAGAATCCGCCGAGGAGGAACCATCCGCAACTCCGTCAACAATCGGTATGTCCGGCAATGTTCATGACCTGTTCCTTTCCCCTCTCCGACGGCGCTCGGCCTGGGGTGGACGCCAGGATCGAACCTTCGCTTCGGTCAGCCCCAATCCATGCATCGCCTCATCAATGAATCCGGCAAAATGGTCCCCCATGCCGGTATCGAAGGTGGGGTCCAGCGCATTGTGCCACTGTTTGAGCCAAGGCAACAACTCCAGCAATCCAGCCAGCAGGGGGGTGAGTCGCTCGGCGGACCAACCCTCGTTCTCCTTCATGCTGATGAAATAACCCGCCAGGGCCAGGGCCTGTTGCAGATGGTTCCAGCCCGCCCAGGCGATGACCGGGGTGGGGGCCTTGGCCTTTTCACAATGGGGATACAGAACAAAACGCTCCTTGGGCACGTCCAGCTTGCCGCGCAGTCGCCAGAAAGAGGCTTGCTGGAAGTCGGCGGCGGCGTATTTGGGCGGCACGGGGATGTCGCCCACCTTTTCGCCGGCGTCCGCTTTTCTTTGCAAATCCCAGGTGCGTTCCCAGGCGGCACGTTTGCGCAGGCCGGAATCCTTGTAGCGCAGGATGGGCAGAAACGGCACCGCCTCGTCCAAAACCAATTCGGTGACCAGAGCGGTGAGGTCGAAGTCACTGCGGCCCCGGTAGAGGGTGGCCACCTTGAAAAAATCACCATCGTGGTAGAGTTGATCCGCGAGACGTGCGCAGGTGGTAAGTTCCGGGGCATCGGACTGCCACACCGGCATGGCCTCGATGCGGTCCAGGAGCCACCCCTTGAGGGCGCGCTGTTCCTGCTCCTCCCAGGACTCCAGATTCCA